>CAZLJT010000046.1:0-8724 GCA_964559905.1 uncultured Aquiflexum sp. | reverse complement strand
ATTTCGGCTATGCCAGTAATATGGACGAATCCACCCTGGATAGTAGACTAAAGAATAAACCAACCAAAATCGGGGTCGGGGTATTACTTCATCATGGATTTAGATTCAATCATCCCAATGCAGATGGGACGGCCCGGGCTAATATTGTTCAAAGTCAAAATGAATCGGTCTATGGCTTGGTTTACGAAGTAGCAGTCGAGGATAGGGATTTTTTTCTTCGTTCTGAACCAGGATATAAATTTATCCAAAAAGAGATTTTAACCAAAACAGGTAAAATTCAAGCTTACACTTTTGTATCGGAAAAAACCAAGGGGGGAATTTTTCCACAAGAATCATACTGGAAGGTCATTGTGAAAGGGGGTAAAGACAATGGACTTCCAAACGGATATTTAGCTCAGATTATCAACAGGGTCGGGAAAGTCTGACATTCAAAATTCAATCCTCATAATCCTTTTCTTCCAACATCCACTGTCTTTTGAAATCCTTGACATACCTTGGTCTTATCAATAATCTTAGACTAGGATCAAATGAAAGGTACTTCCAAGACCAAGTAAGAAAAACCATGAGTTTGTTTTTGACTCCCAAAATGGCCATTAGGTGTACAAATAACCAAACGAACCATGCAAAAAACCCATGAAAACTTATAAAGGGTAGATCCACAACTGCCATTGATTTACCTACAGTGGCCATGGAACCCAAATCCTTGTATTGGAAAGGTTTCCACGCTTTACTTTTCAACTCCAATTTAAAATTTTTTGCAAGATTAACTGCTTGCTGAATAGCAACCTGTGCAACTTGGGGGTGGCCGTGGGGAAAATTTTCATCTGCCTGCAAGCATTGGTCCCCTAAAACGAATATATTTTTCTCCTTAATTAAGCGATTAAATTCATCTACTAAAAGCCTTCCATTCGGGGCTTTCTGGTCATCTTCAATACCCGCTAGTGAATTGGCCTTGATTCCGGCGGCCCATAGCAATGTAAGGGTTTCTATAGACTCTTTGTCTTTCAATTTTACAGTAAAGCCATCATAATCCTCCACCATAGTATTAAGCATGACTTCTACACCGAGTTTTTTCAAATAATGCAGGGCTTTATCCCGGGATTTTGGTTTTAGGCCGGACAAAAGAGAATTCCCTGCCTCAATTAAAATTACCCTCATATTTTTGAAAGAAAGTTGAGGATAATCTCTTGGAAGTACTTTGTTTCTTAATTCAGCAATCGAACCTGCTAATTCCACTCCGGTAGCACCGCCCCCAACAACAACAACGTTCATGATTGGTTTTCTTTCTTTTTCACTTTCCAGATTGACAGCTCTTTCATAATTGGAGATGATTTTGTTCCGGATGTAAAGAGCCTCCGAGGTGGATTTCATTGGGGCACAGAATTTTTGGATGTTCTGATTTCCAAAATAATTGGTGTTAGCCCCTTGAGATAACACCAGATAGTCATAACTGATCGAACCTAAATTGGTATGGATTTGATTTTGCTTTTTATCTATTTCTTTTACCACAGCCATCCTGAAGATAACATTATCAATTTTATGAAAAAGACGTCTCAGTGGAAAAGAAACAGCACTGGGCGATAATGCCGCGGTTGCTACCTGGTATAGCAACGGCTGAAACATATGATAATTATTTTTATCTAAAATTACTATCTGAAAATCGGAATGTGCCAAATCTTGGGCTAATTTCAAACCTGCAAAACCAGCTCCTACAATTACGATTCGTTTATGTTTAGGATTAGGAATATTAGGAATCTGACTATATACTGATTGTGCCATTAGAAAAATTTTATCGTAAAACTATATTGTAAATCTATTGATTTTTGATGTAACTAGAATTAAAATGTTTAATTGTTTGGATTGAAAACACTTCATTTTAGGCTATAAAAAAAGATTTATTAATTTTACCCACCTTTAAATCAACAAATACAAATGGGAAGAGCTTTTGAATTTCGAAAAGAAAGAAAATTTAAGCGTTGGAGTCAAATGTCCAAGGTATTTACCCGCCTAGGAAAAGAGATAGTGATGGCTGTGAAAGCAGGCGGACCGGATCCTTCCAATAATTCAAAACTTCGCACAATTATCCAAAATGCCAAAGGTGCTTCCATGCCTAAGGACAGAATTGAAGCTGCTATCAAAAGGGCTTCCAATAAGGATGAAAAAGACTATGAAGAAATAGTCTATGAAGGTTATGGACCTTATGGCGTAGCTGTTATCATTGAAACTTCTACTGATAACATCAATAGAACAGTGGCTAATATCCGAAGTTATTTTACTAAATCAGGAGGTTCATTGGGAACATCAGGTTCAGTGAGCTTTATGTTTGATAAAAAAGCTGTTTTCAGATTTTCCCAAAATGATCTAGATATGGAGGAACTTGAGCTCGAGCTGATAGATTTCGGACTTGAAGAAATTGCTGAAAATGAGGGAGAGATTTTTGTTTACACGGCATTTGAGGACTTTGGAAAGATGCAAAAAATCCTCGAAGACAAGCATATTGAAATTATCAATGCGGATTTTCAGTGGTTCCCAGCTACCACAGTAGAGTTGACTGAAGAACAGGAAGAAGAAATCAACAAGATGATTGAAAGACTTGAGGAAGATGATGACATTAATCAGGTTTTCACAAACGTTGCATAATTATTTGTTTTCATTGATTTTAAAGATTTAATTGCCTTTTAAGCGTGTTTAATCGAAACTGTATATCATGATTTTTCCTAAGAGAAAGAATATTAAAGACCAAGATCGTCAGAATTTAGTCATTGTAGGGAGCAGAAATCCCATTAAAATAAGTTGTACTGAATCAGGGTTTCATCAAATGTTTGAAAGTGCCTTTTTGGTGGAAGGGTTGAATGTATCTTCTGATATTGAAGCTCAGCCTGTAGGAGATCAGAAAACATTTACAGGGGCAATGAATAGGGCCAAAAACTCCAAAGCCATATTCCCTGAAGCAGATTATTGGGTTGGAATAGAAGGTGGAGTTGATGAATTCAACAATCAAATGAATGCCTTTGCATGGGTTGTCATTCTGGATAGGGACGGTAAAATCGGTAAAGCAAGGACTTCTGCTTTTTTCCTACCCGAATCTATAGCCAAGCTGGTACGAAGTGGAATGGAACTAGGTGACGCTGATGATAAATTCTTTCAAAAAGAAAATTCAAAACAAGAAGAAGGCGCTGTGGGCATTTTGACCAATGGCATACTGGATAGGAAAAATTATTACCAACAAGCTGTTGTCCTAGCATTGATTCCTTTTGTCAATGATAATATTTATCATTGATTACCTGTAGGCGATAGATTATTTCAATTAGATATTTATAAAATCTGTATGTAGCTTTGAAAAAATTTTATTCTTCCAATAAAAATTTGGTAAAATAAAATACTATTTAATGAGAGATTAATAATAAATATTTGGTTTTGAAAAAATAATAGAATGCTTATCACGGGATATAAAATATTGGATCCAAAAAACCTGTTTGACAAATAAATTTAAATGCGGAAAGAGGCTAATCACCTACTTACAAGCGATAATTCTTTTTTGAGCCCTTTATGGGCTCTCTTTTATTTTTAGGTTATTTAAAAAGTTTTCCAGAGCTTTTCTCCAATCGGGATCAGCATCCCAGATAGGTCCTAGATACAGTTCATTTCTAACTAGAAACCTAATATAATATTTTACTACAATCCTGTCCTTTGACTCAGGATTTTCAATCGGAATACCCATGTTTTGCATCAAATCACCCTCCCTTGCCTCCACCCTCATCAACACAAACTGAATCCTTTCACGGAGCAACTCAGCATCTGTCTTTGCTTCGGTCAGAAATTCTATCTGATAGGGATACAATTCGTGGAATAGTGCTTCAAGACCTTGCCTTTCTGACTTTTGCTCTGCCAAAATAAGCTCTTGTGATTTTCCCAACAAATCATACCTGAAGTTGTTTAAAAATCCGCTTTCTCCCGAAGACCCGGAAAGTGGGATTCCTAACTTAAACACGTCCAAATTGAGCGGATTACGACTGAGGTACCTTTGAGAAGCAGTCAGCGCATTTGCTCCGGAAGGAAATTCAGGTATATCAATTACAAGTAAGTTATTGGTTTTCCGAGACTGTCCGATATTAATAAGCGATTGATTTAACTGATCCAAAGATTCTGCTGACAAGTTCCAAAGTTGGGTACTGGGAAGCATATTTCTGTTTCCTGTGAATCTTCCTATATTGAGTTCCACACTTCCATTTGCTTTTCGGGTCAGAATTACGATATTGGTTATCAGCCTTTTAGAAAACATTTCTGCATAACCTGCCTGCACCTCCTCTGAAATAGCTATATCTTCGAGTTCATAGTAAGCTACCGGATCCCCTCCAGCATCAATAAGACCTGAATGAATCTGTTCAGCTAGGTAAGTCCAAGTATATACAGGCCTTGCCTGAGGAGCATTGGAAATAAGAACAACAGCTTTTCCATCCAAAAAATGATCTGGAAGTGGTGTTTGGGCAATTGTTTCTTTGAAAAAACCAAAAAGCAGCAACAACGCTGAAAGATATTTCATAATTGTTAATATTGGAGCGATTAATCCTTACTATTTTTACGAATATACATAACGGCCAAAACAAAAATGCGATATGAAGTATTTATTGAATTTTCTCCTACTTTTTTTCTTCACTCTACCTCAGATTGCTACTGCCCAAAACATCAATAATAATCAACTTCTTCAGGATATCAAATATTTATCATCCGAGGAATTGGAAGGACGAAAGCCCCTTTCGGAAGGAAGTCTTAAGGCAAGAGCATATATTAAAGAACGATTTTATTCGCTTGGACTTACATCCCAATACCCTGATCTTACGCAATACTTTGATTTCCGCAATCGTCGAGATGGAAAGTTATATGAAAAGGCAGCAAATATTGTTGCTTTCCTACCTGGTTCAGAATCCGAAAAACTGATTGTAATCATGGCACACTACGATCATCTGGGCCGCAAAGGGGATGAAATCTTTTATGGGGCTGATGATAATGCCTCCGGTACAGCGGCAGTCTTGGCCTTATCTGAATATTTTTCGAAAAACAGGCCAAAGCATTCCATGATGTTTGTTGCATTGGATGCAGAGGAAATGGTCCATAAAGGTGCAGAAGCATTGGTAGATGATTTTCCTTTTCCTTTGGATCAGGTAATTTTAAATATCAATATGGATATGATCAGTAGAAATGATGATAATGAAATTTATGCATCTGGAACCTACCATTATCCAATTTTAAAACCCATTATTGAAAAAGCAGCGATAAGTCAGCAGCCAAAGTTACTTTTTGGACATGATATACCTGGTACGGGAAGGGATGATTGGACCAATGCTTCCGACCATTCCCAATTTCATAAAAATGGGATTCCCTTTATTTATTTTGGAGTTGAAGACCACAAGGATTATCACAAAACGACGGATACTTTTGAAAATATTCAACCTGATTTTTATATCTCAGTGGTTGGACTGATCGCCAATATCATTACTGCTTTGGATAACGATCTTTTGGAAGGACAATGATTTTTTGCTCAATGTTTTTTATAGGGTACATACTTTATGTTATGTTCGAAAATCAATGGGCTTATCAATTTGATTGAATAGTAATATTGTATCAAGTAAATATTCAAAATTTGTAAATTGTTCTTGGATTTTGACGAATTGGATTTTGACGAAAAAGATGATTTTTTCGAATTTTTTTTACCCTAAATCTGAGAATAAAATGTATAGGTGGAAAATATTCTTCTTCTGTTGTAGTATCTAAACAAAAAAAGATTTTCAGTTTATTAAACAAGATTACTTCTATTAAATAAGAACATTAAACTATTTAAAAAACTCATTTTCAGGTAGATATCCACAAAACCCCCTATTTTCATAATTTAATAAAGTGCTGATATTCAGACTATTGTGATGAATTTTCTTTGCTCTGTGGATAAGTGTGGATTAATGTGGATAAAAAAAGCTTGTTTTTTTGCATGTTAGATTATTGTCTGTATTTCAACAATTTGATAGAAGGTCAAACTATTTATTCTCTGTTTCGTTGCCTTATTACGGGTTAAAATCTGGTGTATAAATGATAAATTTTTCTGATCGAAAGTTTGGTAACTGATAGTTTATTTCAATAGCCAATTACAGTTAATGAAGTTCAATTAAATTAAGCGTATGTTAATTAGAAAAGTTTTATTTTAACAGAAAAAGTGAAATTTGAAATGCATATTTTATCTTCTTCATTCATCGCTTTCTTGACTTTCTCTTTGATGATTGAGGGAAAATTAATGAAAGAAAAAAAATCTTTTGAAATAATAAGCTTCGAACAGTTTGAAATGATGGTCAATACTCCATCAGATAAGTTTAGGATTTACAATTTCTGGGCAACCTGGTGCGGACCTTGTGTCAAAGAAATGCCTTATTTTGAAAATATAAATGCTTCGGACCCTTCCATTGAATTGTTTTTTGTTTCATTGGATGATGGCAGAAAGCCGGAAAGAGTTACCTCCTTTATTGAAAGAAAAGGAATAAAAGCACCTGTTTTTCTGTTGGACGATGTGGATTATAACAAGTGGATTGATAAGGTTGATACTTCATGGTCGGGAGCAATTCCTGCTTCCCTTTTCATTACATCCGATGGAGAGAGATCATTTTATGAAGGGGAACTGACAGAATTGGAATTAAAATCATTAATTAATAAGTTAAAATAATATGCCATGAAAAAGTTACAAATAGCAATGATGACCTATGTTTTTGTTTTGGGTCTGATTATGGGTGCAATGGCACAGAACACCGGATACAAAACCGGTGATGTTGCCACAGACTTCAAATTGAAAAGTGTGGAAGGTTCTTGGGTATCACTTCCTAATCAGGCTGATGCAAAAGGAGCGATAGTGATTTTCTCCTGCAATACCTGCCCTTATGTAGTGGCCTATGAGGATCGCATGATCGATTTGCATAAGAAATATGCATCAAAAGGTTATCCTGTAATTGCCATTAATGCAAATGACGATAAAGTGAGTCCTGGAGACAGTTTTGATAAAATGAAAGAAAGGGCAAAATCCAAAAAATTCCCTTTTGCTTATGTCCATGACCAAACTCAAGAAGTAATTAAAGCTTATGGTGGTTCAAGAACACCAACTGTCTATCTGCTTCATAAAGAAGGCAACGATTTTATAGTCAAATATATCGGTGCCATAGACAACAATTACCAAGATCCTTCCGGAGTGACAGAGAAGTATGTCGAAGAAGCATTGGACGATGTCATGAATAGAAGAAAAGTTGCAGTCGAATCCACTAAAGCTATTGGCTGTACGATTAAGTGGACAAAAAATGCTGAGTAATAAGATATTTTTCAGTTTATCTGAAATAAATAAAGGCTGCTTGAAAAAGCAGCCTTTATTTATTAAACAGCCTTTGCTTTATCCATCTGATTGATAATATCTTCGTAATCCAACTTGTTCCAATTTTGCGTAATCAATGGATCTGCCATTACTCTATTCATCACCATATCCTGCAACTTGCCCTGGGCGTATGCCTCGGAATAAGGCATACTGGAAAAGGTGACCATGGTATAAAGAGGAATCCATTCTTTTGGATATAAGGCATGAAGTTTGGCTTCAATTCTTTTTCGAATCAAAAACTTCGGATCTGCCACCTGATCTCTCATCTCTTCAAAATTCTCCATAGCCAGACGGCAAATAGCATCAGTATCCGGCTTTCTGACTTTTTGGAACTTAGCAAATACAAGTTCCCAGGCATTAGTTCCAAGCTTCCCGATAAGTTCATCCAATATCAATACATCCTCAAAACCTGAATTCATCCCTTGGCCATAAAAAGGCACCATAGCATGAGAAGCATCCCCAATTAACAATGCCCTGTTCAACATCCAGGGATAACATTCCAGGTTGATAAGGGAAGCTGTAGGGTTTTTAAAAAATTGCTCCGTAAGATTCGGCATCATTTCAAAGGCATCATCGAAGTAAGTTTTGAAAATACTTTCGACATCCTTTTTATCGTGGATGATTTCGAAACAAACCCTTTCACCGTCAAAAGGAAGAAATAAGGTACAAGTAAATGATTTATCAGGATTGGGCAATGCAATCAACATAAAACTACCTCTTGGCCAGATATGAAGGGCATTGGGATCCATAGCAAATTCTCCTTCAGCTGTAGCTGGTATGGTCAGTTCTTTGTATCCGTGGGAAATGTATTCCTGCCTGTAATTGAATCTTACCTGCTTGAGCATAGCGTTCCTTAAAGAAGAATAGGCTCCATCTGAACCAATGATAACATTGGATTCCAATTTTTCGGTAGTTCCATCTGGAGTTGAAAAAGTAAGGTGGTTGTATCTGAGGTCAACCTCTTCACATTTATGTTCAAAATTCAGTTTTACACTTAAAGCTTCTGCTTCATCCACTAAAAGCTGATTGAACTTACCCCTTGAAATGGAATAAATTGCCTGATCTTCATTGCCGTAGGGGATAAAGGTAGTCTTGCCATGTTCATCATGTATTTTTCTTCCGTACATGGGTATAGTCAAAGGAAGTACTTTCTCTTTTAGTCCTGCTTTTTCCAAAGCCCTCCAACCCCGGTCACTGAGTGCCATGTTGATCGACCTCCCTTCCTCCGAATATTTACCTTTTCTATTGTCTGCCCGTTTTTCATACAGGTTGACATCCAGCCCCCTTATGTTCAAATATATGCTCAACTAGGAACCAATCAGACC
>CAZLJT010000045.1:0-18537 GCA_964559905.1 uncultured Aquiflexum sp. | reverse complement strand
TTGATTGAAAACGTCAGAAAAAAAGGAAAGATAAAGTACCATCAAATTGATGAGTGTGGCATAACTGAACAGACGGGTAAGCATCAAGAGCCAACCAATCACAAATGCGGGGATTGGTCCAAAGGCAGCATTGACATACAGGTATGGACCTCCGGTCTGTTCAAATCGGGAACTTACCTCCGCAAAAACCAGGATCAGCACCATCATGACCATGGCACATACCAAAAATGCCAGAATACTGTAAATCCCGGAAAGGGCAAAAACTTTAGCGGGCAAAGCAAAAATTCCGGCCCCAATTACTGAGTTGATGATCAGAAAGACCAAATCCCATTTTTGGATTCCGCGCTTGAGTGATGTGGGTGAATTAGCCAAATTTTATCTTAAATTTTACATCATTGTAATCCTAAATGGGATACCTGATTTTTTCTTTCAGAATTTTTAAAATCTCCAAGCATTCAATATTTAATTAACTAAATTACCATCAAACAATAACTATAAAAAATCCACATCGACGCTAAATGGATATTTCATCAGATATTGAAGGGCTTCCTCAATTTTTAGATCTTCAAACAGCACTTTATAAAGATTTTCGGTAATGGGTGCCCGGGTTCCTTTTCCTTCTACAAAGGTTTTCATTAATTTGACTGTATTGACACCTTCTGCCACTTCTTCCATAGTATTCATGATATTATCCAGAGTTTCGCCTTTTGCAAGCCTAAAGCCAACCGTGTAGTTTCTGGACAAAGTGGAATTACAGGTGGTGACCAGGTCCCCGATTCCTGCAAGACCGATAAAAGATTTAAGGCTTCCTCCCAAAGCATTCCCAAGGTAAATCATTTCTACCATACCTCTTGAAATGAGCAGTCCTTTTGCATTTTCACCCAATCCCAGACCGGCCAATGCTCCTGCTGCAATGGCAATAATATTCTTTAAAACACCGCTCAATTCAACTCCTACAATGTCAGAATTCCCATATACCTGAAATTTATCCGTCCGGAGCAATCTTTGGCCTTCCAGAATCACTTCATTGTATTTGCTTGCTACTACAGTTGCGGCAGGTTGACCCTGATAAAGCTCCTTCGCAAGATTGGGACCAGCCAAACAACCTATTCTTACTACTACAGTCTCTTTCATGATAACCTCGCTCATAGTAAGGATATTTTCACGGCTGATCTTTCCCATATCTGAAAAAGTCTTTCCTGCGGGCAAGTTAAGGCAAAGTCCTTTTGTACCGTGGATCACGAGATGGTATGGATACAAAAAGGGAGAAAATTGGCGGATCACTTCTTGAAATGCTGTAGATGGTACCATAAAGAAAATGGTATTGCAGGCTTCGGCAATCATTTCAGGGTCTTGAGTAGCAATTATTTCCGGATTGATACTTACACCATCGACCGTATGGTTTTGGTTGATTTCATCCATCACCTCCGCTCTGCGGACAAATGCAATGACTTTGCTTTTCTCCGAAAGTATATTGGCAATGGCAGTTCCAAAACTCCCCATGCCCACTACGCCGACCGCTTTGTCTTTAGAAGAGTTTTTCGAGGTCATATCCATCCAATCTGTTATGGTAATAATATAATAAACTTAAATCTTGGGTCTCTATATTCCCGCCTTCATTTTTCACCAAGGGTCGCTTTGCATGATACATTCCAACATTGGCTAATCCATGGGCAATGATGGAGTCTATATCTGTATTTAGGTGGGGAGCGGTCTGAACTTTTTCCTCTGATTCCAGTTCACGGATTTTGTCAAGTACTTTTTGACATTCGTTTTTGAACTCCTCATAAACTAAAAAAATATCTTCCTCCGGAAGTCTCAATAAATCAAAAATATCCATTTTTTTGTTTTCTCTTTTTATCATTTGAAAAGCTACAAAAGCGACCAAATGAGAGCTGAATACCCTATTGATAAAATGAAATTCTTCTACAATTCTATTGCCTAGCCTATAAGTGTATTCTTCTTCTCGTTGAGTGTCAACACTTACTTTTCCATTTGAAATAAAATAATCCCTTGTATTGATTATTCTTCCGTTTTTATCTTGACTATTACCTTCCTTGTCCACATAATTACCCAATACATCCATTGCCTTTCCGATAGAAACAGATATGTCCGACCCCTTTGTAAAAAACTTCACCAAAAACTTTGAGATTTTATAGGAAGTAGAAAATTCATCTGATTCTTTGTAATACCGTTCCTGACCTGTCATCGAAAGGTGTTCTTGGATCAGACTTGGAGCCTCTAGTACAAAGTGATAGTTGATAGTGACAGGAACTATAAAAATTTTTCCGCTTACATCGTTGATCTCCTTCTGATAGTTGGCTCTTTGAGCCTCTACTGCAGTACTTAATAATCCCAGTTTGAGTTTCTTTTCGATCATTCCGCTTCTGGAACGGGTACCTCCGGGAAAGAAAAGACTGTGTACACCAAACTGAATTGCTTCTGAAGAATAGGTTTTTAATGTTTCCAGGTACAATAGATTTTTCTTTCTTCTGTCCACCTTATAAGCACCCAATGCATTCATGAAATAGGCGAAGATTTCTATATTGAAAAGATTGAGACCTGCTCCATATATAAAAGGAGGGAGGCCCAAAACCGATATGACCCAGCCTATCAGAATGCTGTCAAGATTGGAAAAATGGGTAGGAACCATTACTATAGTTCCTTTAGAAGCCAAATCCCTGATTTGATCTGTTTCACCGACCACTTGAATTTTGTCCTGAAGCGTATATTGGTTGCTGAAGATCGATTTAAAACCCTTTACTCTCGCCGCATTCAATAACCTTGCAAATCCGAAAGTAACTATTCTCCTGGTGACTTTATAATGGGTATGGATGAAATTACTGGCTATTTCCTCAGCATAGCGCATGGTAATATCATCAAGAATCTCCAAATATTTCTTCTTTTTTTGGGTTTTGGTGATACTTCCATCAGCGCTCAATTGAACAAGTCGGGATTTCACTTTTTGCCAAAATTCACGTTCATCATCAGGGTCCACATCCCAAGGGTTTTGTTTGATCCTCAGTTTTTCCCGGTATAAGGTTGTCTCAAGTTCTTCTCTTAGAAGACCCAAATCATTTCCAGTAATGGCAAGAATGGAGTTTTGGCTGGACTCAGCCACTTTCCTGACAAATTCTTTCCTGCTTTTGCTCAGTTTTACAACAGGCCATTCATCCTTCTTAGGAAGAATAGGGGCATATTTATGTTTGATGTAATTTTCTGACAAGGGGGATCTGGTTTTACATAAATGCCAAAGATAGTAAAAATCAAGATTTAGCAGCAATTCTTGGTTTGAGCAGGCAGTTGGCTATTTAATATTGGAATTTCAAAATTTAATATGATATATGAAAACGTTTTATTCCAAAGGGGGTTAGAATCATTAACATTTATATATCGATGGGTTTTGTCATAGGGTTATTCCATCGTATTATTGCACCACAATTGTTTTATGAAGCCTGACCTCAAACAGATACAAGCGCCAATCACCAGGGAAATGGAGGAATTCGAGGAGAAATTCCGTGATTTTATGAAAAGTAAAGTCAAGCTTCTCGACCATATTACCAATTACATCGTGCGTAGAAAGGGAAAACAAATGCGACCAATGTTTGTGTTTTTAACTGCGGGAGTAAGTGGAGGAATTCAGGAGGCGTCTTACCGAGGTGCTGCGCTGATTGAACTGTTGCATACCGCTACTTTGGTCCATGATGATGTGGTGGATGATTCCAACTATAGGAGAGGATTCTTTTCAGTCAATGCCTTATGGAAAAATAAAATTGCTGTATTGGTTGGAGATTATCTACTGTCGAGGGGACTTTTGCTGAGTGTGGACAATGGTGATTTTGATCTGCTGAAAATAGTGTCCAACGCTGTAAGGGAAATGTCTGAAGGGGAATTGCTACAAATAGCTAAAGCCCGGAAACTGGATATAACGGAAGAGGTCTATTATACCATCATCAGACAGAAAACCGCAAGTTTGATTGCTTCCTGTTGTGCAGTGGGTGCGGCTACTTCCGGTGCAAATACTGAATTGATTGAAAAAATGCGGACTTTCGGAGAGAAGGTGGGGATGGCCTTTCAGATCAAAGATGACCTTTTTGATTATGGAGAGGATGAAATCGGTAAACCTGTAGGGATAGATATCAAGGAAAAAAAGATGACTTTACCCTTGATTTATGCACTTAATAATGCTTCCTGGCTGGATAAAAAGAAAATCATTTATCTTGTCCGAAACCGAAATGAAGATAAGAAATCAGTCAATGAAGTCATCGATTTTGTCAAAAAATCAGGGGGACTTGATTATGCCAATAAAGTCATGAACCAATATTTTGATGAGGCTCTTGAAATTCTGAACACTTTTCCCGAATCCGATTATAAAACTTCTTTGGAAGGATTGCTGAGGTATACTATTGAGAGAAAGAAGTGAAGTCAGTTGGTGGAAAGTTGGAAGTTGGAAGAAAAGATGTGAAAGGTTGTCCGATGACGGATGACCGATGTTGATTTGGTGTAACCTGATGGTTTGTCATTAGAATTACGGTTTTTGATGCTATGAAACTGACCGACAACCTTTCATCGAAATGTTAACCATCTTAAGAACTTCGGGAAATTTCCTGTTTTAAGTCAGAAGGTTAAAAGAAGGTGAGAGACTTCTAAATTTGATTTTAAGGAGTTTGCCGGCATGATGCGAACATGGAGCGGGATTTGCCATTATTTTTTTGATGCCTTTTTTTCTGCAATACTCTTTTAATTCATCTATGTCGATAAATACATCATTGACATTAAACCCATTATCCAACTCTATCTTTCACAAAATCTTTTTTCCTAAAACAAACCCACATCGGTCATCGGTCATCTGACATCGGACTTTTTGCTCCACGATAACCAACCTTATACAATTATCCAACCTACCTCACTCATTTAACAATTCCCGCACCAACTCCTCATGTTCTTCCACCCATTGCGTGTAGTATTCGCCGGTTCCGGGACCGTTGAACCCGGTGTGTATGTTTCTAACTTGGCCTTTTTTATCAATGTAAAACAAGGTTGGAAAAGCAATGACTTTGTTGAGGGCAGGGATGGCTTCTGAGGCTTTTTCCTTATTGCTGACACCGGCAATGAGAAATGTATATTCAGCACCTAATTTGTCCATAGACTTTTTCACGCGGGTACTTGCATACTCAAATTCTGGCTTGCTTTCAAAGGCCAATCCTATGATTTCAACTCCTTTGTCTCTGTTATTTTTGTACCATGGTGCCAGGAATTTTGTTTCATCCATGCAATTTGGACACCATGTTCCGAAAAGCTGTACCAATACAACTTTTCCCTTAAATTTCTCATCATCAATTGAAATCATGTTTCCATCTACATCCGGGAAAGTAAAAGAGAGTTTGTCATATCCTGCTTTCAAATAATTCAGGGAATAGGAATCCGATAATTCGAAAGCTTCTTTTCGGACTGATTGAAAGGATTCCTTTACTCTTGGGCCACTCCTGAAGTTCCCCAGAATTGATCCATCTTTCTGAACCTCACCTTTGAATAAAAAAAGATGACTACCATCAAAAGCGCTTAACTGGAAAGTGTTTCCACTGACGTTTCCTTCGAGAAAACGATAATCACCCAATTCTGTCATAAAGGTTCCTGTCAATTTATTCCCTTGTTGGGATAAAAGTGCCACAGCATCGTACTTTTCACCATTTTCCTTCTCAAATACCGTTTTCCATTTACCCGAAAAATCAGTTTCCGGTTCTCTAAAAGCCTCAAACCTAGATCGTCCTGTGGATCTGAAAGCCTGAAATGGAATCCGGTAATCCGAAGCTGCATTTTTGACAAAAACCCCTTCTAATACATCAAAGTCCTTGAATTTTGCTTTGATTTCTGAGTCAAATATCCCCATGCTTACTTTTAAGGAATCTCCCAACAACTCAACTTCGTCATATATCAAAATTTCATCTCCATTGTAAACTTCCATCAACCATTTTTCGCCGGTTTTGGCAAAACCTATTCCAAATGGAAGGTAGTCCTCCCCAATATCAAGTTGGGCTTCCCACTTTCCGGAAAGGTTGGTAAGTTTTTCGGTTTTTCCTGTACAGGATATTATGAAAGAAATTGTAAGTTGTAAAAAAAGGTTTTTAAAATAACTCATGGGTTGTGGTTTATGGGAATTCAAATTTGTTTTTAAAAAAGAATAAAACCTACAGGTTTTGTGCACTAAATGTTTTTTTCATTTGAAAGGTTCAGATTTGGTTTCTACAAATTCAATTTGTCTTCTGCTTACTTCAAAATCCGAATGAATAAGTGTCATTTCAAAGATTTCATGGAAAAATCCCCCACTTTTCCCCAAAACATCTTAGAAACGGTAAAAACCCGTGAACCTAGTCAATGAATTTGATCAAAAAACTCTTTTTTAGCCAATTAAACGAGGTTTTTAAATACCTATTTCTTTCTCTCAACAACTTGAGCTTCAAAGAAATTAGCTTGATTTTTTTGATAAAAGATTGTGATAATTCAAACTTTTAGATAGATTTAACAAAAAGTGGAGAAAAGTGGGAGAAAGTGGTGGATTGTGTTATTGCTTTTCTTACTTTTGTGTTTGACGTAAACTCAAGATAAGCCCATGGGAATGTTCAACAGCCGGTACGAATGCAAAGTCGACTCCAAAGGACGTCTGGCATTGCCTGCCAAAATCAAGGCAGCAATACCTGATTCGAATGGAGATCAGCTCATTTTGCGGTTTGGAGACGATGGATGTCTTGCGTTGTATACCCAGGTAGAGTTTAAAAAACTTTTACACCAGATCAATTCACTTTCGGACCGGGACCCTATTCAAAGGAGGATCAAGAGAGGTTTTTTTGAAAGTATGACTGATGTGGAATTAGACAATGCAGGCCGTTTTTTGATCCCGAAACCATTTCTTCAGCGGGCAGGCATAGATAAGGATGCCATTATCCTGGGTGTAGGTTCTTTCATAGAAATCTGGAGTCCTGAAAAATTTAAAGCCAATTCTATAGATGATCAGGATGAGTTGTCAAGTTTGATGGATCAATACCTATCCTAATCATGACAGCGCAACAATATCATATTCCGGTGATGCTTGGACCTTGCATTGAAGGACTGGCCATTGATCCAAATGGGATTTATGTGGACTTGACTTTTGGTGGCGGAGGGCATTCCCTTGAAATCCTCAAACACCTGGATAAAGGTCATCTGTATGGATTTGATCAGGACAGTGACGCAGAAGCCAATGTGCCGTCCGATGAAAGATTTACTTTCATACAGGCCAATTTCAGGGATTTTAAAAAATACCTCAGGTTGTATGGAGTACACCAGGTTGATGGGATATTGGCTGATCTGGGAATTTCATCCCACCAGATTGATGAACCCAAAAGAGGGTTTTCTACCCGGTTTGACGGGAATTTGGATATGAGGATGAGTTCGGATATGGATATCAGTGCGAAGGAGGTATTGAATACTTATGAGGAAGGAAGGCTTCACAAGATTTTTGGTATTTATGGTGAAATCAAAAATGCCAAGACTCTGGCCCAAGCCATAGCTTCCGAAAGAACGATGAAGCCCTTTTCCACAACAGAAGAATTCAAAGAATTGCTCAAAAAATTTGCACCAAGAGGTAAGGAGTTCAAATACTTTGCACAGGTTTTTCAGGCCTTGAGGATTGAAGTCAATGATGAGATGGGAGCTTTGGAAGATATGCTCAAACAAACGCTAGAGGTCTTGAAGCCTGGCGGTAGATTGGTCATTATGAGCTATCATTCCTTGGAGGACAGATTGGTGAAGAATTTCATTTCAAAAGGAAAGTTTCAGGGAGAAGTTGAAAAAGATTTCTACGGCAACCTGATCAGGCCCCTGGAACCTGTGACTAGAAAAGCCAGAGTGGCTGATGCGGAAGAGATAGAAAGAAATAGTCGCGCAAGAAGCGCAAAACTAAGGATTGCTAAAAAACTTTAATCATGAGCCAGAACACATTCAAGAAAAAGATTAAGCAAGGTTCCTCGCAAAAAGAGAGTGGCAGGAATTTGTTTACGCTGATTGAAGAAAAACTCAATGTGACCGGAATTTTGGGAGAAGGTGTGCCAGTGCATTTTGCCCCTCCTTTTTTCTATGCAGCACTATTGGCCCTTATATATATTTGGAGTAATCACAGGGCTGAGAATATGATAAGAAGGATTGAAGTGACGCAGCAGCAAGTTGAGGATATCAGGGCTGATGTTACGACACTGGAGGCAGAGTTTATGTTGAGCAGCAAACAATCTGAGGTGGCAAGGAAAATAGCCCCTTTGGGAATAGTCGAAATCGATGAACCACCAATGAAAATCAAATTGAAAAAGTGAATATCAAACGTTCCATAGTACTGCGTGTAAGAATAGCCTTCATTTTGGTGGCTTTGTTTGCCGGGGCAATCTTTTACAGGATTGTCCATTTGCAGTTTGTGGAAGGAGATAAGTGGCAGGCCAAATCAGAAACAATGAACTTTCAGTTTCGCCAGGTGAGTGCAACAAGAGGGAATATTTATGCAGCTGATGGTAGCCTTTTGGCTACGAGTCTTCCATTTTATCGGGTTGTTCTTGACCCTTTAGTAGCCAAAAAGGATGTATTTAATGCAGGGATTGATTCATTGTCCTATTTGCTTTCTTCTTATTACAAAGATAAATCAGCAGATTCCTACAAGCGTCTGATCAAAGATGCACGCTCAAGCGGGAAAAGATATCTTATTTTAAACCGGAGTCAGATTGGCTATCAGGATATGCAAAAAATGTCCAAATGGCCTGTTTTCAGAAAAGGCAGAATGGCTGGAGGAGTGATTTTTGAAAAAGTGGAGAAACGATATCGCCCCTTCAATAATCTAGCCAGTCGTACTGTAGGTTTTGTCAATGAGGACAAATACGGTGTTGGGATTGAATATAGTTTTAATGAGTATTTGGAAGGGAAAAATGGGAAAGCCCTTTTCCAAAGGATTGCCGGAGGTTCATGGAAACCTGTTTTTGATGCGGAAGATGTAAAGCCTGATGATGGATTTGACATTTTGACCACTTTGGATGTGAACATTCAGGATGTCGCCGAATCAGCATTACTCAAGCAACTGATAGCCAAAGATGCCGCATTTGGTTCGGTCATCGTCATGGAAGTCGAAACAGGCCATATCAAAGCCCTTGCCAACCTGCAAAAAAACAACGGTGGTTACGGGTACGGTGAGAATTACAATTTTGCCATTGGAGATCAGGGATTGACTGAACCGGGATCTACTTTCAAATTACTTTCCATCATGGCTTTATTGGAGGAGGGAAAGATCAATCTGAGGGATACGGTAGATACAGGGAATGGAACCTACAGGTTTTATGATCGGAATATGAATGATGCCAAAACCGGAGGTTACGGAAAAATAACTATTCAAGAAGCTTTTGAAAAATCCTCCAATGTCGGTATTTCAAAGTTGGTGGAACAGCATTTTGGACATAATCCCACCAAATTTATCTCCTACATTGAAAAGGCTGGATTGGACAAGCCAATGGACTTTCAATTGAGAGGAGAAGGAGTTCCATATTTCAAAACTCCGGGAGAAAAAAACTGGTATGGCACTACACTGCCTTGGATGTCTATCGGATATGAAGTCAAACTGACACCCCTACATACCTTAACCCTTTACAATGCAGTTGCCAACAATGGTAAAATGGTCAAACCTATGATTGTTCAAGCCGTGGCCAGAGGAAACCAAATTGAAAAAAGATATCAGACGGAGATATTAAAGAAGAACATTGCTTCTTCTAAGACAATCAAGCAACTGCAGGAATTATTAGAGGGCGTAGTTCAAAATGGCACAGCAAAAAATGTATATAATAAAGAATACAAAATCGCCGGTAAGACAGGAACTGCACAAAAACTCATCGAAGGGAGATATTCTCAAAGGTACTATACTTCGTTTGCAGGTTATTTTCCCGCAGACAATCCAAAATATTCCGCTATAGTTGTAATAGACAACCCCAAGGGTTTTGCCGCCTATGGAGGTGATATTTCAGCACCGGTATTCAAGGAGATCGCTGATAAGATTTATTCCCAGGATTTGGGTCTTAATACCAAAATCAACGAAAAGAATTTTCTGGCCTCAAATCCAAGTGATGGATTTCCTTATATCCAAGCAGGAAAAGTAGATGAATTGCAGATGATCTGCAACCGTTTTGGAATTTCAAATCACCTGAATGGAGAGACTTCCGATAATTGGGTCAAGTCTTCCACAATGAACAAAGCAATAATCTGGAAAGCCAATAAGACAGATTCTCCTTTAGTTCCTGATGTTAGCGGTATGTCACTCAGAGATGCCTTGTATGTATTGGAGAATAAAGGATTGAGGGTCGTCTACCAAGGAAAAGGAAGAGTAAAAGGGCAATCTATCAGCCCGGGTACACCGATAAACAATAGTCATATAATCAATTTAGTGTTGGGATAAATGAAAGTCCTTAAAGACATATTGTACAAAGTTTCACTGACCTCTACCATAGGAGATATGGGAGTGGAAGTCAGTGAAATCCATTTCGATAGCCGTTTAGTGAAATCAGGTTCTGTGTTTGTTGCTATCAAAGGTACACAGTCAGATGGTCACGATTATATTGACTTTGCCCTTGAAAAAGGAGCTTCTGCCATTGTCTGTGAAAAGATGCCTGATGAGACAAAAGAAAAAATCACTTATGTCCAAGTGGTAGATTCATCCCAATCTTTGGGGATCATGGCGGCAAATTACTATGAAAATCCATCTGAGAAGTTGAAGTTGGTGGCGGTGACTGGTACCAATGGTAAAACCACCACCGTTACCCTTCTTTATCAGCTATTTATAGAATTGGGATATCAAGTGGGCTTATTGTCCACTGTCGAAAACAAAATCCATGAAAAGGTCATTCCTGCGACCCACACCACTCCTGATTCATTGAAAATACAGAAATTGTTGCACCAAATGGTATTAGAAGGCTGTACACATTGTTTTATGGAAGCCAGTTCCCATGCCATTGTACAGAGAAGGACCGCCGGACTCCATTTTGCTGGTGCTTTGTTTACCAATATCAGTCATGACCATCTGGATTATCATGGTTCATTCGATGAATATATCAAAGCCAAAAAATTATTGTTTGACGGTTTGAACAAAGATGCATTTGCGCTGGTCAATGCTGATGATAAAAGAGGGGCTGTGATGCTACAAAACTGTAAAGCAACCCATCAGACTTTTGGGCTAAAATACCCTGCTGATTTCAAAGGAAAGATTCTTTCTAATACCATTGAAGGCCTGGAACTTGAGATCAATAACAAGCAGATTTGGTTCCGCATGATCGGTCAGTTTAATGCTTACAACCTGTTAGGCGTATTTGCTATCGCCATTCTTTTGGGTGAAGAAGAGGAAGAAGTCTTAATGCAATTATCCAAAGTGCCCGGTGCACAGGGAAGGTTTGATAAAATATCTCTTTTTGGAATTACTGCGATAGTGGATTATGCCCACACTCCTGATGCCCTTGAAAATGTCCTGAAAACCATTCAGGGAGTAAGAACAGGAGGGGAACAGGTAATTACTCTTGTAGGATGCGGTGGAAACAGGGACAGAGCAAAAAGGCCGGTTATGGCCAAAATTGCAACCCAGCATTCCGACAAGGTAATTCTTACCTCGGACAATCCGCGGAATGAAGATCCTATGGCCATTTTGAGGGAAATGGAAGCCGGTGTAAACCCCGTTGATTTCAAAAAAACACTGATCATTGAGGATAGAAGAGAGGCCATAAAAACAGCAGCTATAATGGCAAAAAAGGGTGATATCATTCTCATTGCCGGCAAAGGTCACGAAACCTATCAGGAAATCAAGGGAGTCAAATATCCCTTTGACGACCGTGAAGTAGTCAAAGAAATACTCAATCTGTTGAATAAAAACTGAAATGTTATATCCTATTTTTGATTATTTGGACAGCGTGTTGGACGTTCCCGGAACGGGGGTTTTTCGCTATATCTCTTTCAGGGCAGGTATGGCTGCACTTTTTTCATTGATCATCACCATCACTTTTGGGAAAAAAATCATCGATTGGATCAGGGCCAAGCAGATCGGTGAAACAGTACGGGATCTAGGGCTTGAAGGACAGACCGCCAAAAAGGGAACTCCCACCATGGGTGGGATGATGATGATAGCAGGCATTATCGTTCCAACACTTCTTTTTGCCAATGTCAACAATGTCTATATTATCCTATTGCTTATCACGACTATTTGGCTTGGGGCTATTGGTTTTATTGATGACTATATCAAAGTCTTTCAAAAGAACAAAGACGGGCTTGCAGGTAGGTTTAAAATTGTAGGGCAAATCATCATTGGAGTCATTGTAGGGGCAACGCTATATTTCCATGAAGATGTGGTCGTGAGAGAATTCACCAACCCGGTTTCAATAGAAGAGGGTATTGTGGAAACTCCCTCTTACAGGGATGTAAAAGTAGCCAAGACTACCATTCCACTGATGAAGAACAATGAGTTGAATTATGAAAAATTTCTTGGGTTTCTTGGAGAAAACATCACACCTGTCCTCTATATCCTTTTGGTTATTTTCATTATCTCGGCAATTTCAAATGGGGCTAATATTACTGATGGTATTGATGGCTTGGCGGCCGGTACTTCAGCCATTATAGGCCTCACTATTGCCATTTTTGCTTATATATCCGGTAATGCCATTTTCTCCCAATACCTCAATGTCATGTTTATCCCCAATTCAGGGGAGTTGGTAATTTTCTGTGCGGCTTTTGTAGGGGCCTGTGTGGGATTTTTATGGTACAACTCGTTTCCAGCTCAGGTCTTTATGGGCGATACCGGAAGTCTGATGTTGGGTGGGGTAATAGCTGTTCTTTCATTGACTTTAAGAAAAGAATTATTGCTGCCTTTGTTATGCGGGATTTTCCTTGTCGAGAATCTTTCGGTCATCATGCAGGTAAGCTATTTCAAATATACGCGAAAGAAGTATGGAGAGGGGCGGAGGATTTTTCTCATGTCTCCTTTGCATCATCATTACCAGAAGAAAAATATCCATGAAGCCAAAATTGTGACAAGATTTTGGATTGTAGGGATCCTTTTGGCCATCATCACTTTGGCAACCTTGAAACTGAGATAAATGAAACACATGATAGCCATATTGGGAGCAGGAGAAAGCGGGGTTGGGGCAGCATTGCTGGCCTATCAGAAAGGCTATGCGGTTTGGGTTTCAGATATGGGTTCAATTACTGAAGCGCGAAAAAAAGTCCTGAAAGATACGGGAATTGAATTTGAGGAGGGGAAACATTCTGAAAAACTGATTCTTGCAGCTGATGAAATTATTAAAAGCCCCGGAATTCCTGAAACAACTCCGATAGTCAAAAAGGCAAAGGCAAAAGGAATTCCGATAATTGATGAATTGGAGTTTGCTTTCAGGTTTTCCAAAGGAAAGGTAATTGCCATAACTGGTACCAACGGAAAAACCACCACTACGCTTTTGACTTTTCATTTACTTAAAAAAGCAGGATTGGATGTCGGGTTGGCTGGAAACGTGGGTGAAAGTTGGGCAGGACAGTTGGTCAAAAACGATCATGCTTGGTGGGTATTGGAAGTGAGCAGTTTTCAGATAGATGGGTTTATTGAATTCAAACCAAGAATTGCAGTTCTGACCAATATTACGCCCGATCATCTGGATAGATATGACTACCGATTGGATAATTACATCGCCTCCAAAGTATCCCTTTTCAAGAATATGAATGAAAGAGATGCGGCGATTTTCTTTGGTGATGACCTGAATATTCAAGTCGGTTTGGGTAATATCAATCTCCAGGCCACTACTTATCAGGTTTCACTTGAAAAGCCTTTTGAAAGAGGTGGATACTTCAATGGTAAAGAAATTCAGCTTTTGGCTTTAGGCAAAAAAGTCAGAATCAATCCCGAAGACATCATCTTAAAAGGAACGCATAATTTATTGAATGCCATGAATGCTTCATTGGCAGCAATACTGGCCGGTGTTGATGAAGAAGCTATTCATTCTGGTCTAAAGGATTTCAAAAATGCTGCGCATAGGATGGAACATGTGGCCACGGTTTTGGGAATCTCATTTGTCAATGACAGTAAAGGAACCAATGTGGATGCTACTTCTTATGCTTTGGGCAGTTATTCAGAGCCTTTGATATGGATAGCAGGCGGAGTTGATAAAGGGAATGATTACAGTAGCCTATATCCAATTATCAAGGGTAAAGTAAAAATGCTCATTTGCTTGGGAGAAAACAATGAGAAATTGAAAAAAGCCTTTGGAGGGATCATTCCTAACATAAAGGAAACCAAAAGTATCGGACAGGCAGTAGCCTGGGGAATGGAATATGGTGAGGAGGGAGATGTTATTTTGCTTTCTCCAGCATGTGCCAGTTTTGACCTTTTCAAAAATTATGAAGATAGGGGAAATCAGTTCAAATCAGCTGTTCAGGAACTTAAAAGCTCTGTGATATGATGCAGGATGTAAAATTATGGTTTGACAGAAATCTGAAAGGGGACCCTATCATTTGGGGTATTGTGATTATCCTTTCAGTCATCAGTATAGTTGTGGTATATTCTGCCACTGGTTCCTTGGCATTCAAATATACTGGAGGAAACACCGAGAAATATTTAATTGACCATTCAATAATGGTCTTGGCAGGTTTGTTGGTCATGTGGGTGGCACATAAAATCCCATACCGGACCTTTGGACTCATTGGAAAGTTTTTGTTGGTGATATCCATCCCGCTTTTGTTTTTCACTTATGTATTTGGTTCCACTGTGAATGAAGCAAATAGATGGCTTACGATTCCGGTTATCAATAAGGCTTTCCAACCTTCCGATATAGCTAAATTGGCTCTGATTGCTACCTTAGCCAGTTTGTTGGCAAGAAACCAAAAAAATATTTCGGATTTCAGAAATGCCTTTTTGCCTATGATGGTAGTGATTGGGTTGGTCTGTGGGCTAATTGGCTTAGCCAATATGTCTACTGCAGTTCTTTTGTTGACAACCTGTCTTCTACTTTTGTTGATTGGAAGGGTACCTGTCAAATATATCATGATGGTGGTCTTGGTTGGAAGTTTATTTTTAACTTCTTCGATTTTGATAGGACAAAGAGGAAGTACTTTCTTTTCCAGAATAGAAAATTTTGTATCCGCTGACGAACTTCCATTTCAGGCTGAACAGTCATTTATTGCTATTTCCACAGGAGGTATAACAGGCAAAGGACCTGGAAAATCCGAGCAAAGAAACACCTTGCCCCATCCATATTCAGACTTTATTTATGCTATTATCATTGAAGAGTATGGATTGGTTGGCGGAGCAACGGTATTGTTTCTCTATATGGCCCTGCTTTTCCGAGGTATGCGTATAGTGGCTTCTTCAACAAAGCCATTTGGCGGATTGCTTTCGGCGGGATTGAGTTTTGCCTTGGTATTACAGGCAATGGTCAATATGGCAGTAGCGGTAGGTTTAGGGCCTATCACAGGATTGCCTTTACCCTTGCTCAGTATGGGAGGGACATCATTGGTATTTACAGGATTATCGTTGGGTATTATTCTCAGTGTCAGCAGAGGAGATCATCAGGATTTGATGGAAAATGCTACCGAAGGAAACAGAATAAGAAAAGGATTTCAGACTGCATAAAGAATTGAAAAATACAGAGACACCATATCGAATCATGATCAGCGGCGGAGGAACGGGAGGCCATATCTATCCGGCCATTGCCATTGCCAATGCCTGGAGGGAAAAGCATCCTGATTCTGAGATTCTTTTCGTAGGTGCCGAGGGAAAAATGGAAATGCAGAAAGTCCCTGAAGCAGGATATAAAATAGTTGGATTAAGAGTAGCGGGGTTACAGAGAAGTCTGAGTTTATCAAATCTAAGTTTCCCCATCAAATTAATGGCAAGTCTGAACAAGTCGAAAAAACTGCTTAAAGAATTTACTCCCAATGCGGTAGTTGGGGTAGGGGGATATGCCAGTGGTCCATTGTTATATGCTGCTCAGGGAAAAGGTATTCCTACCATGATTCAAGAGCAAAATTCTTATGCTGGTCTAACCAATAAATTATTGGCAAAAAGGGCCAAGAAAATTTGTGTGGCCTATCCGGGAATGGAGAAGTTTTTTCCCAAGGAAAGTATTCAATATACCGGCAATCCAGTCAGGAAAGATATCCTTAACCTGGAAGGAAAAAGAGAAAAAGCTTTGCAGTACTTTGGATTGGTTAAGGATAGAAAAGTCTTGTTGATTTTGGGAGGAAGCTTGGGGGCAAGAACCATCAATCATGCAGTTATTGCCGATATGAACGCCTTTGAAAAGGATGGATATCAATTGTTATGGCAGAGTGGTAAATTCTATTTTCAGGAATGCTTGGAAAAAGTAAAGACGTCAGGATTGAAGCATATTCATGTAAAAGAGTTTATCCGGGAAATGGATTTGGCATATGCCGCCGCAGATATGGTTGTTTCCAGAGCAGGAGCTTTATCTGTATCTGAATTGAGTTTGGTTGGAAAACCAGTGGTTTTTATTCCTTCTCCAAATGTCGCCGAAGATCATCAGACTAAAAATGCCATGGCTTATGTATCCCAAGATGCAGCTATTATGCTCAAAGATGCAGAGGCCGTTGGAAAATTGAAATCAGTGGTTGACAGTATTTTGGCCGATTCCGTGAAAGTCAAAAGTTTAGGGATTAATATGAAAAAACTGGCAAAGCCTAGGGCAGCTGAAGAAATTGTTGAAGTGTTGGAAAGCATTCTTGCATGAATTTAAAGAAACTACATACCGTCCATTTCCTGGGTATAGGAGGCATAGGCATGAGTGCTTTGGCCCGTTGGTTTAATCATATCGGTGTCAAAGTTTCCGGTTATGACAAAACTCCCTCGCCCTTGACTGCTGCCTTGGATCAGGAAGGGATGGAAATCAGCTATGAAGATAAGTTGGAAAAGATTCCTGATCTGGTGAAAGCAGATAAGGAGAAAACATTGATTATTTGGACTCCGGCAATGCCCAAAGATTCCATACAGCTTAATTTCTTTATGGACAATGGCTATGATTTAAAGAAAAGAGCAGCTGTTCTTGGAATGATTACAGCCAACATGCCTACGATAGCGGTGGCAGGGACTCACGGGAAAACAACCACATCTTCCATGATAGCCCATTTGCTAAAATCAGGAGGTAAAAATATAGCAGCTTTTTTGGGAGGTTTAACGCAGAATTATAACAGCAATTTAATTCTTCATGATGAGGAAAATGATGCTGCTACCGTAGTGGTGGAAGCAGATGAATTTGATAGGTCTTTTCTGCACTTGCATCCCAATGTGGCTGTACTGACAAGTGCCGATCCTGATCATTTGGATATATATGGAGATGATACCCAAATGTTGGAAGGATTCAGGCAATTTGTTGATTTGATTGCTGATGAAGGTCAGCTTTATATACAGTCAAAAGCTTTTTTAAAATTGGGCCAACCTAAGAATCCTTCTGTAAAGGTCAGGAATTACGGACTATACAGCGGGGAAATTCAAGCAAGACATATTCAGGCAAAGCCTGCCGCCTTCATCTTTGATTATACCAGTAATGAAAGAAGCATAAAAGGGTTGGAACTGAAGATGCATGGTTTTCATAATGTGGAAAATATCCTTCCTGCCATTTCCATTGCCTTGGATTATGGCCTGGACGAATCGGAGATAAGAAAAGGGGTCAGCACATACAAAGGTGTAAAAAGAAGATTTGAGATATGGGTGCAGTACGAAGACAGGATTTTCATTGATGATTATGCCCATCATCCTGAAGAAATAAAGGCATTTCTGACTTCAGTAAAAGCCATGTATCCGGATAAAAAACTTACGGCTGTTTTTCAGCCACACCTGTATACAAGAACTAGAGATTTTGCTGAAGGTTTTTCCGAAAGCCTATCAATAGCGGATGAGGTAGTATTGCTGGACATTTATCCAGCGAGGGAACTCCCGATAGAGGGGGTAACGGCTTCGATGTTGCTGGAAGGAATTACTTCTCCGAAGAAATCCCTTCAGACCAAAGAAGGATTATTGGATTACTTGGAATTGAATACCCCTCAGGTTTTGGTGACCATAGGAGCGGGAGATATCGACAGGTTGGTCACACCTATTGCAAACTGGATGAAACGTCATGAAAATTAGATATAAAAAATCATTGGTTTTCTCTTCACTGGTATTTGTACTGGTAGTATTTATAGGTTTTGTTGAGAGAAAGGATTCAGAAAGGACCTTAAGCAGCATTGAAGTCAATGTGCAGGGAATTACTGATGTTTATTTTGTCAATGAAAAAGACATCCTTGACGCAATTAAAACAGAGTTTCCTTTGCTTCTTCCGGGTCTTTCCATGAAGGAAGTGGATCTGAATAAAATTGAAAAAAAGGTAGAGTTACATCCATTTGTTAAAAATGCCGAAGTCTTTGCAGATCTAAAGGGACATTTGATGATTGAAATTACCCAATATGTCCCTATGGCCAGGATTGTAAGACCCAATGCTGCTGATGGATATATTTCTACTG
>CAZLJT010000044.1:0-18559 GCA_964559905.1 uncultured Aquiflexum sp. | reverse complement strand
TGGCTTTCTTATCCTGATGCTTATCCAGTTCAAATACCTGACCTGATAAGGCCCCCTTCAGCTGAAAGTTTTCCACTCTTTGGGAAAAACCTTTAAAAACAAAACCGGCAAGGATCAATAAAATTAATATAGTTTGCTTCATATGCTTGTTCAGGTTAATATATCAAAGATACATACAAAGTTCCTACCAGATTGTATAAGTCAAAACGATATCACTTTCCATTTCTACTTTTACCTTGTAAAAATGATCAGAATATTCGCTATGTTCTATTTTACAATCCAATATCTTGTCTTCAAGTGTAAATGGAGATATCCTGATATTATTTTTAAGACTGATACCTTTTTTCCCCTGACATTTGAAAACTGATTCCTTTGCAGACCAGGCTATAGTATGCAAAACAGGATCTTTTCCCAAGAAGTCCATTTCAAAATCATTCAGAAATTTTGGTCCTAAACGAACTACTTTTTCCCTGACATAATCCAAATCAATACCAACAGGCATTTCTTTATGGAAAATCGCAGCTGCCAATCCTTTGGTATGAGTCAAGGAGACAAATCCGTAACCATCCATAGGAAATGATTTACCGTGCTCATCTTTGACAAACCCGGGATAAGGCAGGGAAATACAATCCAAAGCAGATTTAATGGCTATTCTTGCACCCTTCCACTCCATTTTCTTTTCAGGATGTGAAATATTTGCAAATGCCAACTTTTCTCTGAAACTTAAAAAATCCGTGCCATTCTGCGAGACTTCTAGAATATTCTTTACAGCCAAAGCTGATAAAGGACTTATTTTTTCTATTTTTGTTTGCATAGCTCCTTTTAGGGACTAATAGGTTTTAGCCGCAAATTATGATAAAAATCCAAGTAAAGAAACTTCATACTTTAACAGGGCATAATGATTGTGTCTATGCTTTGGTTGAAGGCCCTAATCCTCAGTATTTTTTTACAGGCTCAGGTGATGGAATGGTAGTATTATGGGATCTGGAAGATCCCAAAGATGGAAAGCTTATCGCCAAAGTCAACCATTCAGTTTATGCCCTGGAGGTGGACAAAGTAAGAAACCTCCTGATTGTAGGCCATAACTTTGAAGGTATTCATGTCATTGACCTGGAAAGCAGAAATGAATTATGGTCAATCAACTTGACCAACCAATCTATTTTCGATATCAAGGTTTCGGGAAATGACCTTTTTGTAGCCACCGCAGATGGCATGATAATTATTCTGGACATTGAAAAAAGAGCTGTAAAAAAGCATTTGAAGATTTCAGATAAAAGTGTAAGGGTTTTGGCTATCAATCCGGATAAGAGAACTTTGGCTGCGGGCTTGAGTGACCACACAGTCAAAATCTTTGATTTAATCACCTACGAACCTATCCAAAACCTCATTTCCCATTCCAATTCAGTTTTTGCTTTGGATTTTGCCCCAAACCACCCATTATTAATCAGTGGCGGAAGAGATGCCCATCTGAAAATTTGGGATACCGATACCTATACCTTGAAAGAATCCATTGTTGCCCATCTATATGCCATTAATTACCTTGCTTTTCGGGAAGACGGCAGATATTTTGTGACTTGCAGTATGGACAAATCCATTAAGGTTTGGGAGACTGAGGGTTTTAAGTTATTGAAAGTAATAGACAAAGCAAGACATGCTGGTCATGGTACCTCAATCAATAAGGTGCTGTGGAGCAGTTATAATCAAAACATCATATCAATCAGTGATGACAGAAAAATTTCTATTTGGGATTTAGAATTTTAAAAAACATGAAAATTACTTCTAAGGAAATCAGTGACAAGACATTTGAAAAAAACTTCAGAGGATATGACAAAGATGAGGTAACTGCTTATTTGAATGTCTTAGCGGGGGAGTGGGAAAGAATCCAAGCTGAAAAGGCTGATCTTGAAAAAAGGTTGGAAACCAGCGAAAAAGAGGCCAACAAATTGAAACAGGTTGAGGAATCACTTTTCCGTACCTTGAAAACTGCCGAGGACACGGGCGCAAGTATCATTGAGGAGGCCAACTTGGCAGCCGAAGAAATCATGAATGAAGCACACCAAAATGCTGGAAGCATACTCAATGAAGCGCAAAGCAAATCAAAAAACCTCATAGAATCTGCAGAAGCAAAAGGAAAAGAAATCATGGAAAACCTGAAAGCTGATGTCAGTAATCTCGTGGAGAGTTATGAAACTTTATTGAAGCAAAGAGATCTGATTATCAAAAACTTAAAAGGGATTTCTGAAGATATCGAAAACAATATCTCCGTGTCAAAGGAATCTTTCAAAAAGATAAATATCCAAACACATGCTGATGTTGTCAACCAACTATCCAAAGCAAATGCATTTACTATAGCCAATATTCAGGAATTTCAAAAAGAAGAGGAAATGACAGCCTCTCATAGCCAGCAAGAAGAAATTAGAGCAGAAAGTCAAGAAAACATTTCCGTCGAATCTGAGATACAAACTGAGGAAGAAATCGTGATTGAAGACCAAAGTCCTGAAATAGACAATCTGAATGAAAAAGAGGACGAACCACAAGAAAGTGGAATAGAGGAAAATATTCAAGAGACACCCTCCGAAGAAGAAATAAAATCCAAAACCCATAAAGGCGGTTCATTTTTTGACCAATTTGATTAATGGGAAAGGTATCATTGGAAGGAATAGAATTCCATGCGTATCATGGGGTCTTCAAAGAAGAAAATAAGCTGGGGAACAGGTTTACGGTAGATATCCATGTGGAAACAGATTTTCGAAAAGCCATGTTGGATGATGATCTCAAATCAACAGTGGATTATGGAAAAGTCTATAGGATTGCCAAATCACATATGCAGGAACCTGTCAAACTGCTTGAGCATTTGGCCCACCTGATGATCAAAGATATTTTGGCAGCTTATCCGGATTCCAAACAAATTACCATAATTATCAAAAAACATAACCCCGCCTTGGGTGGAGTAGTCAATTACTCTGTTGTCACTGTTAAATACCCTGAAGACTATGATTAAAAAATTGATTCCAATTATTGTCCTTTCTTTGATTTCAACCCTTCTCCTTGCCCAAACCCAGGCTTTCAAGATTTATAATAAAGAGGGGAATGAAGTGCGATTTGAATCCATGGTCCAGATTGCAGGGCAACATGAAGTCGTCTTTTTTGGCGAACTCCATAATAACAGTATCGCCCATTGGCTTCAATTGCAGATGCTCAAACAATTACATCAAAATACCAAATCGGTGGTTTTGGCAGGTGAGTTTTTTGAAAGGGATGACCAACTCAATATTGAGGAATGGCTTGCCGGAAAAATGACAGACAAAACCTTCGAAACTGAATCCAAGCTCTGGAACAATTATATGCTCGATTACAAACCTTTGATGCTATATGCCAAAAAGAACAATATCCCTTTCATCGGTTCGAACATTCCAAGAAAATATGCCTCTTTGGTCAGCAGGCAAGGCTTGGCAGCATTGGACAGTCTAAGTGCCGAAGCCAAAAAGTACATTGCTCACCTACCCATCGAAGTAGACAAAACCTTGCCGGGTTATGTGGGCATGAAGGACATGATGCATGGTTCGGGAATGAATGTGGATTTTATGGTAGAAGCACAGGCAGTAAAAGATGCGACAATGGCTTACTCTTTATTTGACCATTTGGATAAAGGGAAGCAGATCCTCCATATCAATGGTTCATACCATTCCAATAACTATGAAGGAATACTTTGGTACCTCAAAAAGCACAATCCAAACACCCGCATGTTGACAATCAATACGGTCGAACAGGAAAATATCCACACTTTGGAAGAAAAGACAAAAGGTACCGCAGACTTTATTATAGTCCTGCCATCCGACAGCCCAAAAAGTTACTGATTGTCATGTACTCCCGTGCTGAAACAACAAAAATCCGAAAAGAATTCTGGACGACATTTGGCCAATATATGAAGCCCGTACCCTCTGCAACCGGATATAGGGTCAGTTGGCAGAATTACAAAACCGGTGTACGGGATATTTACTTCAGGATGAAGGCAGAAAGGGATTTTGCCTCAATAGGTATTGAAATCACCCATCATGATGAAGAGTTGCAGCAACTTTATTTTGAACAATTTTTGGAATTCAAAAAACTGTTGGAAAATGAATTGAAAGAATCATGGGATTGGAAAATCCACGACCATGACGAATTCGGAAATAAAATCTCCCGAATCCAAAAAGTCAGATTCAACCTAAATGTCATGGACAAAAACGACTGGCCGGAAATCATCTCGTTTTTGAAACCAAGAATCATTGCCTTGGATGCCTTTTGGGCTAATATCAAACCGGGGTTTGAGGATTTTTAAAACCTTTGAGGTCTTTTTTGACCTCGAAGGTTTTCAATTTTAAGCAAATCCGGCCAAGTAAAAGAAATATACTCTATCGCTAAGACCTTCGAGGTTTTGAAAAAAACCTCAAAGGTAATCTTGTTCAAGACTTAGTCTTGGACCATAACCCGCGCAGTCTTCAGACTGCTAAACAATGACTTTCGTAGTACCCCCACCCTTCAAAGTAATCTCCACGGGTTTGTTATTTTTCCAGCTGCCCCCTGTAAAATCGGGAACGTTTATGGAATTTGATCTGTGGGCTACGGACCACTCACTCAAGGGTGAAACTGCTGACCAAAGTGCAGCATCATACACGTCCTGATCCAAGGGTAATCCATTGCGCAGACAATCAATCAATCTCCAATCCATCATAAAATCCATTCCACCATGTCCGCCGATCTGTTTGGCAAGCTCTCCAACCTTGGTAACGATTTCAGGGGTGTACTTTTCTTCCAAAGCCTTCATTTCCTCCTCTTTCATCCAATCGTGCCCCTTCGCCACTTTTGGATTGGGGTATTTCTGTGCATATCCTTCTGTCCCGCTGACGGTATGCAATCTAGAATAAGGTCTCGGGGAAGTCACATCATGTTGGATCATAATAGACCTGCCTTTTTTGGTTTTGACAATGGTAGTATTCATATTTCCCCCAAAATGCTTTTCTGCAAATGGGGCAAAGTAATTGTCCTTTTCAGCCAATTCTCTTGCTTTGTCTGCCATCTGAAAATCCGCACTGGAAAGTGATGTCAGATAATCCATTTGATCTCCTCTATTGATATCCATAATCTGACAGATCGGACCGAGACCATGGGTGGCATAAAGATTCCCATTCCTGAAGTTTTCTTTCAGTCTCCACATTCCCTGATAACCTCCTTCACTTTCCTTTCTAAAGTTCAGCAATAACAAATCGTGGATATAAGCTCCTTCGGTATGGATGATTTCCCCAAAAAAACCATCCCTTTTCATGCTCAGAGTCATCAATTCAAAAAAGTCATAACAACAGTTCTCAAGCATCATACAATGCTTTTTGGTTCTTTCAGATGTCTCTACCAACTGCCAGCATTCTTCCAAAGTCTTTGCAGCAGGCACTTCAACAGCAGCATGTTTGCCAGCCTCCATCGCATAAACTGCCATGGGCGTATGCCAATCCCAAGGAGTTGTGATGTAAATCAGGTCGAGGTCATTTCTGTCCACCAATTTTTTCCAGGCATATACTGAACCCGAGTATCCTTCAGGCTGATGTTTGGTGCCTTGGAGTTTGGCTTTCATTTTGTCCACCCTTTCAGGAATCAGGTCACAAAGCGCTTTGATTTCCACTCCCTCGATTTTACTCAAGCGGTCAACTGCGCCCGGACCACGTTGGCCCAATCCAATAATCCCTACCCTGACCGTATTCAACTTTGGGGCAGCATAGCCACTCATATTGAAAAGTTGATCATGGCTTTTTTTACTCAAATGGAATAATTGTTCAGGGGATTCAGCTTTGGAAAATTGTGGGACAGCAGCGCCTACAAGACCAAGGCCGGCAAGTTTGAGGAAATCTCTACGGTTATTGCTCATTGGGGTGGAATTTTAGATTTTAGATTGAAAAAAGATTCAATCTAGGAATTTGGGTAAATGGAATTTGAATTTAGCTTTTATTCTTTTTTGGACAAGGCTGTTTATGTAAAAAACAAAAAACCCATCAATGATCCAATTCATCGATGGGTTTTTACTTGGATTAACTTTTCTTCTCTAGGCTTTTTTGGCCGGACAAGTGTTTAAGCCAACAAGGGTATATAAGGGGCAAAAACTTATCAGCGAGGTCAGCAGAAATACCGCTGCTACTACAACAAGTACAATTCCCAAAGTACCTGGAACTGTACCTGAAAAATATAGATAAGCTGCTACAACAGCAATCAGGGTGCGGATAATTCTGTCCGCATTTCCCATGTTCTTTTTCATAATATAAGTGTGTTTATGGTTGAAATAGGAATACCAAACCTACTATGAGCATTAGACAAATCAGACAGACAGTCAGGAATTTCAAAGCGGTTTTCATTTACTATAAATATAAGAATATATCCTTTACATTTATGTGACAAAAGTCTCAATTAAACTATTTTTAAAAGTCACCAAACAGAGTATGGCAGAAAGGAATTTGGCATATCTCCACTCTTTTAAATCTACGGGACTTTTTGAAATAGGAGAAGATTTTGTGATTGGAGGAAACTTCAAACTGACCAAATATATCACTACTACTTTGAGCAAAAACTCGATCCTCCAGATATGGATAAAATAAAGGTTGACCTCTAGAACATAGGTGGTAAGTAAAAAGACAAAATTGTGACCAAACATACTTTGGCTCCAATGGCAGAAATCTGTGAAGGAAAAACCCAACTCTAAAACCGCAAAACCCCCGGCCAATACTTCGAGACCAAATCCTCATAGTATGGTCTCAGTGCTTTGGTATTTGGTGGGAACTTTGGAATAAAGGTCATAGGGATTAAATTTATCCACCCATTTAAACATCTCTCTATCGTGGTCATTAAGTAAATGGTGATAGGCATTTTCTCTGTGCTGGGCATAAAAAGAATGATATCTGATCATATAGAGGGCAGGTTCCGGAAGATAATTCTTCATCATCTTATAGAGGTATTCATCATGCCCCCAGGATATTTTCACTTTATCCAAACCACAATTGGGTTCGTATACCCCAAATTTGGTATTGAAACGTTCATCTTTGGAATCGGGATTGGATTGAAAATACTCCTGGTAAACGATGCTTTCGGAATACTTGCATCCAACCGGAAAAGTATCTCCTACAACAGCCCATTGGGGTTCTCCAAATAAACAAACTACCTTACCCAAATCATGGATAAAACCTGTCAACACAAACCAATCTGGGTGTCCATCCTGCCTGATGGCTTCAGAAGTCTGAAGGAGGTGCTGCAATTGGTCTAAATTTGTGTCGGAATCTGAATTATCCACTAGCGTATTGAGGTAATCCACAGCAGCCCAAAAAGGCATTTCTTTTTTTCAAACTTCAAAAATTCCTTTTGACAATCTAAAATCCAGCTTCCTTTATCTTTTCGACCAGCACCTGATTGATCTTTTCGTAGGATTGATAAGTCCAGCCCGCAATATGAGGACTGAAAACCACATTTTCTCTCGCAGCCAATTTTTCAAAAGCAGATTTTTGAACATCAGTGAATGTGGAAAATTTTTCATTTTCCAACACATCCAATACAGCCCCAAGGATTATTCCTTTATCCATGGCCTTGTTCAATGTTTCAAATGAAATGATTTCTCCCCGTGCGGTATTGATGAAGTAAAAGGGCTTTGCAAATTGCTCCAAGACTTCCATTGTCAAGAAGTTTCTGGTCTCATGTGTCAAAGGTATGTGCAAGCTAATAATATCCGATTCTTCCTGTAATTGCCTGAAGCCAACTTCTTTTACATGAAATGTTCCAAAGCCGGATTTGTATTTGTCATAGGCCAGAATATTCACATCAAAGCCCGAAAGCTTTCGGGCAATTGCCTCACCCATATTTCCATAACCTATGATACCAAACGTCTTCCCCTGTAATTCTACTCCTCTGTTTTCCTCTCTCCTCCAAATCCCTTTTCTTACTTCCTGATCTGCTCTGGAAATATGATTGAACAAAGATAAAAGCATCCCAATTGCCTGTTCCCCGACAGCGTCTTTGTTGCCTTCTGCGGCATGAAACAACTTAATATCCCTCTCAGCTAAATACTTCAGGTCAATCTTGTCCAAGCCTGCGCCGGCCCTTCCTATAAATTTAAGATTTACAGCTTTTTCCAGCAATGGTTTATCCATGGGGGTTTTAGACCTGATAATCAACCCTTCATAATCCTTGATTATGGTCTCAATTTCCAGCCTATCTATTTCTGGTTTATAATCTACTTTGTATCCTGCATTTTCAAGCAAAGTGATAATACTCAAATGCATTTCATCTATAATCAGAATTTTCATCAGGTCGATAATTTTGAAAGGTTGCTGGGCAATTAATGCTTAAAGAGCACTTGGGAATTGTTTTCTGACATGGATAGCAAAGCTAATATATACTTGGAAAAATATTTTTCTAAACAGAATATTGATTAAACTTCTATTTAAACTTTTACTTAGCAGGTACAAATTACATTTTTCATATTCAAAATCGTATCAAGACTTTTTTATTCTCCAGAGATTTGTTTTACAAATTCCTTGCATTGAAAGTATCTCCATCTCTAATATCCCCTGTATCAAAACCTTTTTTAAACCACCTAGCCCTTTGCTCGGAAGTACCGTGGGTAAAAGAATCCGGGACAATCCTTCCTGTGGCCTGCTTTTGTAGTCTGTCGTCCCCGACGGCGCTTGCCGCATTCAAGGCTTCGTCAAGGTCTCCGGGTTCCATGATTTTCTTGACCTTTTGGGTATGGTGTGCCCAGACTCCGGCATAGAAATCAGCCTGTAATTCCAATCTTACCATCAACCTGTTAAATTCAGGTTCCGGAATCTTTCCTCTTTTGGATTGCACCATATCCAAGGTTCCATCCAATCTTTGTACATGATGCCCTACTTCATGGGCGATAACGTAAGCTTGGGCAAAATCTCCAGGGGCATTCAACATTTTATCCATATCCTGAAAAAAACTCAAATCTATATAGACCTTTTCATCACCCGGGCAATAGAAAGGGCCTGATGCCGAAGAAGCAAAACCGCAGGCTGATTCCACCTGACCGGAAAACAACACCAAAGTAGGTTCTCGATATCCTTCCATTAACTTATTCCAAACATCCTCGGTGTCTGCCAATACGACCGCCGTCATTTCTGCCAAGGCTTCTTCCTCAGCGCTAGGTTGATAATTTACTGATTGGGTTATGGGTCCACCTCCTGTAAATTGTGAAAGCAGTGAAAGTGGATTGGTACCGGTCAACCATGTGAATAGAAAAAAAGCTCCAATAATTACCAAACCGGTTTTTGAAAAAAGAATTTTCATCAAAGGGGCCAACATCATAGGGTTTATTCCACCTCCACCAAAATTCTGAGGCCTTTGACCTCTTCGATCTTCGATATTACTGCTTTTGCGTCTTCCTTGCCATTTCATTATTTCTATGATTTAATTTAATGTATTAAAGTAAAAATTTGCAATGCTGGAATCGATACTAAGAAAATTAAAAATGAAGATTTTAGCTGATATAAATCACAGTTTCACCGGCCCGGATAATATCATCATAATGAAAAACCCTAACATTGCCTTCTTTTTCACGAATTATAAAAGGTAACACCTTACTTTTTCCATGCTTCACAACCCATTCTCTTGTTTTGATATCTACAGAAACTGTATTTTTTCTCTCAGAAAATTCTCCTTTATTAATTTTCTGAATCCATGGTTCAGGATGCACTTTCATGGCAAAAACAGTCGAAGCTTTTATGGCCTCTAATATTGATTTTCCGGCACCATCTTCATCCTGAGTCAACAGGATATGATTGTTATAAATATAAAAGTTTTCCCTGGCTACTTGGGCGGCAAGCAGGTTCACCTCAGGGTTACCAGTCATCCCCAAAAAAACAGTACTTTCATTTGCCTTGGCCTGTTCCATGACTACATCCTTTAAAGCATTGCCGTGAGTACAATCAAAACCTTTTTCACGTGCCAATTCCACCATCTCAAGGTTTGCATCTATCATATGTACTATAGGTTCCTTTTTGTTGAGATACTTGGCCATCAATAAGCTGAGCGGGTTAACTCCTAAAATCAAAATTCCTTTTCTGCCATCCACTTGAACCAACTCACCTCTTTGTCTCAACCAGGTTGTAGACCATTTTAACAAAAATGGCACAGTGAAAGTGGTAAAGATGGCCATAAAGACTAGGATTGAGAAAATATTCTGATTGATTATTCCCATTTGTAATCCAATTCCTGCAATAATGATTTCAACTGCTCCCCTCCCATTCATTCCTGTGCCAACAGTGATTCCTTCTCTCCAACCATGACCGCTAGGCAGATAAAATAGCATCGTACCGAAAATTTTACCGAAAATTGCCATAAAAACAATGGCGACCAGCATGACCAAATCGGTTTGGAAAACATTAAGACTTACACTGAATCCTGCTGAGACGAAAAATATGGGAGCCATAAATCCTATCGAAACATCATAAAAAGATTTCTGTATTTCGCGAGCAATGTTTTTTGGAAAAAGATTGTCTTTGATAAACAATCCAGCCATAAATGCACCCAGAATACTGTGCATGCCTGCCAGTTCAGCCAATTCTGCATAACCAAAAGATATGATCAGAATCAGGGTAAAATAAATGGTACTGCTCTGATTTTTGAACTTTGAAATTCTTTTTCCCAATATTGGTAAAAGGTAATTCCCGATTAGAATGGTACCTACAAAAAACAAGACTGCTTTACCTATGACCAATAACAATCCCGAAAGATCCAATGACCCCGCATCAGCAAAACTGATTATGCCTGCAAATATTACCAATGCCAAAGTGTCCGATATCAAGGCACCGGCCATTAAAACGTAGGCAATACGGGTATTCAATAACTTTAGATCAACTAAAATCCTACTTTTAGTTGCCAACGAGGTAACACCAACTGCAATAGCAACAAATAATCCTGAGATGGGTGTTCCACCAAAGTAAATGATGGTATAATATCCAAGAGCAAAGGGAACCAAAAAACCACCTATTGCAGCCAATAAACCCGCCCACGATGCCTTTTTCAAGTCTGCAAAATCAATTTCTATTCCAATGTAGACCATCAATAAGGTGATTCCTATTTCGGCCAGAACTTTGATCGTTTCTGTCTCTTTGATCCAACCTAATAAGGTTGGACCTAAAATTATCCCTATGATCAGTTCACCCAAAATGGGCGGATAACCCATCCTTTTTGAGGCTATTCCCCCCAACCAAGCGGCCACAAGTACCAAAAACAGATTTAAAATATTCAATGTAAAATCTTCCATTTTGAATTAATAAAGATCATTAGGTCAGTATTGAATGAAAGCCAGAATTTCCCCAATTTCTATAATTTTCTAATATACTAGAAGTTTACCATAGGATTGGTATTTGAAAAATCGAAATTTTGACTTATCAGAATTTTTTTGTCAAAAAGTTTATTCAACGACAAAAAATCGAATACCTCATAGAAGTATTTTAACTTCTCTTTAAAAGTTGGTTAACGATGCTGATCGATCAAGATCAGATTGCCATCGGGATCTCTGAACATCATACTTGCCGGTCCGGTTGTATTTTCATCTGCTTCACTTTCAAGTTTCAATCCTTATTCTTTCAGTTGCTTTTGAATAGTTCGGACATCTTCAATACTTTCAGTCAAATTGGCGTTTTGATCCCAACCCGGATTAAACGTCAGGATATTACCTTCGAACATCCCCTGAAACAGACCAATTAGCGTATCCTCATTTTTCATGATCAGGTAATTGGACTCCATACCTCCTGCAAATACTGAGAAGCCCAGATTTTCATAAAATCCCTTGGAGATTTTGAGATCCTTGACACTTAGGCTTACCGAAAAAGCCCCTAATTTGATGTTTTGCATAGTTGGATTGGTTTGGTTAACACTGACAAGAGATACATCTTTACTTTGATCTGAATGAGTACCATTGAGGCAAAAACCCAGAATAAAGGAGAGTGATAGACCTGAAATTAAATATCGGTAATTTTTCATTTCTTGAGGAAAAAAGGTTGAATGTTAAAATTCCAAACAAATTTAAAGAAAACCTCTTTCTAAGCTGATTATTTCTAATCAATCTAAGTATCCAATTTGTACTTTGATAGAATTATTGATTTTTAAAAGACAGGATATCTCAGCTAAAGAATAAAAATATCATTTGATTCCATTTCTTCCCTCACATATTCAACATAGGCTGCATCCCGAAATGCAAACCATTGTTCCCTGAATTCTGAGGACTCTACTTTGGCTTTGAAATTGGCAAATGGACTTTTTCTGTCCAATATTTTGATCAGATTTTCTTTAAAATAGCCGCCCCTCAATTCATCCACAAAGTCTTCCATTATTTGGAATCCTTCCCTTGAACTCATTTTCTCAATGGTGATAAATCTTTTCCAGGTATTTTCGATTTTTTCTAACTCTTCATCCCAAAAACCAAAATCATCCATGTCATCCATATCCAGGACACTTTTGTATTCCAAAGTGTCGGTATTGACAAAGACCTTCATTCCACATTGGAGTTACTGGGAGATATCATAAACCTGTTTTTTGGTTAATTTCTGGGTCATGGTTAAAATTATCAACGAAAGCGAATTTCGAAATTCAATACCTAATTTAATTCAACCCTCCTCAAATTCCAAAATATCACCCGGCTGACATTCCAAAACTTTGCAGATGGCTTCTAAGGTGCTGAAGCGGATGGCTTTGGCTTTTCCTGTTTTGAGGATAGATAGGTTTGACAACGTGATATCCACTTTTTCGGACAGCTCATTCAGGGACATTTTCCGCTTTGCCATCATTACGTCTAAATTTACAATGATTGCCATTACTTAGACGGTTAATTCGTTTTCGGATTGTATTTCCAGTCCTCTTTTGAAAACCTTCGAAATAGCATAAATAATAATGCCCATCAAGAAGTATTCAAAGGCACCTCCCATATATTCTCCCATAGTAGGTAAGTCGAATCCCCTTTTTGAAAGCCATTTGAAATAGGCATTGGTAAAGATGATAAATAGAGCGATTTCAACGGTAACCTTTCCGATTTTGGAAATCAATTTGGAAATCTCCTTACTGAAAGGATGGGTCAGGTTAATCTTCAGAAAAATCATGATCATCAGATAAAATATATAAGCCTTTAATCCGGTAATGGCCACAATCAACGAAAGCAACGCAATATAGTGCCGAATATCCTGTTCCATTAAGTCAGACAGGTTAAGCCCTTCATAAAGATTCTGCGCAACAATCGGGTTGAACAGACTATAGATAAAAGTAAATAATATTGCACCTGCCTGTATGCAAAGACCAATAAATATGGACCAGATCACAATGGTGATCAACATCAGTCCAGGTTGGGTTTCCCATTTTTTCTTCCATTCCATGATTACAATGTTTTGTTTTGTCAAACATCGGTAAATATTTATTGAAAAACAATAAATATTTTTTGATTGTTAGAAAAAGTAATAAATATCAGAAGAAAATCAAACTAGCTTTCTTGTCTTCATAGCCATCTTCCGATAATTATTTTGACTCCAAAGTGATTTGATTCCAGTATCATCAGCTTTGATGTCTCTGTTTTCCCATTGAATTTGAAATTTGATTTCTCAAAAAACGCTGATGTAGGTTAGGTCCATTAAATACTAAGAAAGGTTTTTAATCGTAAACGATAAATCCTTTTCGGTTTTTGTCATAGTCTTGCCTAGGCTCCCAAATGTCTGCGGAATCAGCTTGTGTTTCTACAACATTCAGAGTCCATCTTCCCGTGAACTTTTCAAGATCAGATTCATTTTCTGGATTACAATAATCAAGCGTGAATGTGAATAGGATAAAGTAGAAATATTTCAATCTCATTTTTAAATTCAAATTGTTACCAACTGTCCGCAGATAAGAAACGCGGGGCATTTCATAGCGATTACCTGTCCCCCGAAACAAAAGTTGCTTCGGGGAACAAACCTTTCGGTTACCACTGTCCGCCCCATGTTTTCTTAGGTGTTACCTGCCGTTTTTTATTTCAAATTTATTCTCTTTCTTTAGTTCTAATATCATTAATGCTGCGGTTTCTGCTTGGTTCTTCCCCCAACAAATAAGGTTATTATAGTAGCCATCCTTAGTTTTGCTAAATGCAACCATTCTTCCCCTACACATGCAAATTGACATGTAAGGGGTTTTCAACACTTCTGTTCTTTGAAAGGTAACTGTCGCAAAATCATATTGACCTTCTTCAGGTTCCCCTAATTGATCATAACTGTCAAAGCGGGCAATATAGGTGTTCTTATCTACTTCGATATGTTCTGGAATAAACTGGACAATCTCTTCAAAAGTATATGCATAACAAATAAAGTCTACTTCAGTATCATAAATTTGAACGGTCGCTGACTTCCCTTTTCGATAATATGCAAAAATACTTTTCTTAGTTATTCCTATTTTCTGAATCTCCCTTGCTACTTCCAATGAAATTACTAGTTGAGATAGGTTAGTTTCAACTGTATTTGCAGAAGCCTTTTTTTGCTTTTTAGTTAGGTTAAACGGTTTGCATATGGCTTGTGGCGGTTTCGAAGCACTTTCCTGTCCACCGAAACCAAAGCTGGCTACGAAGCGAAAACCTAGCGAATAGCCTTTCACCCGCCATCAGCTATATGCGTTATTGCCACACGTTGTTCTAATTTTTTAATGTTCCAAGTCACGCAGTTTATTATTCCTCCGTCCTTTGATAATTCGTTACTCTCAACTGGTACAATTGTCGTCCCACTGAATATCTCCTCAATCTGTCGGATTACCTTGTCGTCTTCTTTTCTCTTGAATGTCGGTACGAAGATGATGCCGTCCATTTGCAGGTAGTTAATATAGTCACCTGTCGCATCATCATACTTGTCATTGTCATAAACGCTTGTTGGTATTTCGATTGTGTCAAGTCCAGCGTTATTTAGGGCAATTTTCAAATGCAGTTGAAAGTCCTTTACTGGTTCTTTTGAATAGTCGTTAATTATTACCGTGTCGTTGTCAATGAACCGAACCATTCCGTCACTGTGTCCTGTAAAGTCCTTTGGCTGTTCTGGTATTAGGATGAGTTGGTCTATTTGGAAAAGGTCAGTGAGTTTATCAGTCAATTCCTTTATGGAATACTGTGGATTCTCGGTAATAACTCTTGTGGTCATTATGACCTTATTATTTGACCTTGTTACATTGCCGCCATCGGCAATTATTTCAGTCACCGAAGGTGAAAGGTCTATTTGTTTACAGATTAGCGAAGTGTCGCTGATTGTCTTTTCGAGTTTCTTGGTTCTTAAATAGGTTGGGTAATATTTGAACTGAACAAAGTCGCTTTCGTTAATCTGTATTGGCATAAAGTCAACGCACCAAACGTCTCTGGTGTCGGGAAGATATTCGGGAACGATACTGTGTCGGTCAAGTTCCTTCTTGAAGTTCTTGAAAAAGTTCGGGTAGTCCGATTCTAGTCTGTCTGAAAGGTAAAGATGATTTGTTTCCTTATCCGCTATCATAATGTTTGGCAGTCAGATTTTATGCTATTCTTGTCTTTGGCAGGGATTGCAAGTTTGTCAATGTTTTTTAAGTATCGATATTTCTTTAGATGAAAGTCTTGGTACTGAACCTTATTTGGTAAATGACGGAACGTTTTTAAGATTTCTGAGTGAGGAAGTTGTTTTGATTTGAGTATTATGTAGTTTTTGTTTTGTGCGTCCTGCATCATCTCAAAAAGGGCCGCAAGGCATTTTATCGGACCATTCACAAATTCGTCGTCTATTTTAATACCTCTAATTAGTATTCCTCCGTCCTGTCCTTCGACTGTTTCGTCAAATGTCAGATCGATGCCTTGTTTGTGTAAGCGCCATTGCCCAGCTTCTCTGTTGTGCGGGTGAGTGTAGTTGTCAGGGTGCTTATTCGCATGAAAAAAATAGAATTCGATTTCCGTTAATTCAATATCCTTGTCGTTGATGCAAATTACGTGTCCGAGAAGTAGCCTTTTTGCTATGTTATCGAATGATGCGGTAATATCTTCTATGTCAACTGCAATGTTCATTTTCAATGTGTGGCAACTCCCTTATTTATACATAAAACTCGTGCTTATTATACTACCAACAGAAAATAGTCACAGGTTTCTATACTTTTATTTTTTAAACCTAACAAATTCTTCCTCCACAAAAAATACCGTAAAAAGGGTATTTTTACTTTTTGGGCCATGGGGAATTTGATGGTGGCATTTATGATCATGATTTCTCCCATAAAAATAAAGATCAACAATAACCTGCCTGAGTACCTTCAGAAGGTACTTCAGTACCTTTTTAGTATACTCCAGTAGCTAAAATGATAACACCTAAAACCAAAAAGACTACTTGGGTTTTAAAAAAGAATTCAACTGTATTGAAATTCAATTCACGGGTAGACTTTTTTATAACACATCAAATCAAAAAGACTACCTGGGTATTAAAAATGAATACCATTGTATTAAAATTGATTTCATCAAAAGTCTTTTTCAATACATCTCAATTAAAAAAGACTTCAAGGGAAACAAAAAAGAATTCAGCTGCATTGAAATTCTATTCTCCTGAAGTCTTTTTCAATACAACTCAAATAAAAAAAACATCAGTGGCTACCATTGATAGAATTTCGGAGCGTCATGCAGAACGAAGAGAAAGCCTGTCCCGTCCCGATAGCTATCGGGATTCGGGGCATCTCCTGAGGGTTAGGGGATTCTTCTCTTCGCTGCAATATTTTCAGATTACTATAAGAATTTCAGAAAGCTCGTTCTGAATGACGCAGAACCCGAGTCATTCCCCTTTCTGTAAATGCCAATTTTGCCCACTTGAAATAATAGAAAATAACATCTTGCTTCTTGACACTTATCTCTATTCTCTCGCTTCTCAATTACCAACATCCTTCATCAACTCCTCTATTGCTTTTTCCAATTGCTGATCGATGCCTTTGTCAATTTTGCCGGGCATGTTTTTGACCTTAAACTGAGGATCAGTTTCGTTGTTTTCCATCCAGTTGCCGGATTTGTCTTTTGCCGATACAGGGACCATCCCCCATCTGCTACCATTGGGTAATGTCTCCCAACCTGCAAAAGAACAGGTGCCAGGCGTCGGCATACCTACAGTCTTGCCGATGTTCAGATCAGTATAACCACAGGCAAAACAATGTCCGTCAGAATAATTGGCCTCGTTGAACATGGCCAAGGTAGGTTTGGTCCATCGGAAGGTAGGTTCGTAGCCTACCTCACGCTCGGCGTTAGCATAGGTGATAAACCGCTCTCCGGTAAAGAACATCGCCAAATCGGCAACCAAATCCCCGCCGCCATTGAAACGGGTATCCACAATCACCCCTTTTCGGTCATGGTATTTACCCATCATTTCCTCGTAAGTGTTCCGATATGGACCATCAGACATACCTGGAATATGCACATAGCCCAAAGTCCCGTTGGACAATTTATCTACTTCCTCCTGATTCTTTTTCACCCATCGCTTATAGAGCAATTGGTTTTCTTCACCAAGAGATACAGGTTTTACCGTGACTTGCTGCCTTGTATTGGCTTTCGGATCGAAGACATCCAAAAGGGTAAATTTATCTGCTTTTCGATTCAGGAACCAGGCTACGTCCTTATCAGCGCTAATGACCTCTCCATCAATTTTTTCGATGATCATGCCGTTTTGTATTGAAAGTCCAGCTTTATCCAAAGGCCCTCCTTTGATGATTTCTGCGATTTTGATTCCATTGGATTTATGGGAATAATCCATAAAAATACCCAATGATGCCGTAGCATCTGCCTGGGGAATGCTACCACTATATCTTGCACCGGCATGGGAAACATTCAGTTCTCCGATCAGTTCCGATACCATTTCTGCAAACTCATAATCATTGCCTATAGAAGGCAGATACTTTTCATACGCAGCACTCAGAACATCCCAATCGACACCATGCATCTCCGGGGTATAAAAAGCCCCCTTGGTCCTGATCTTGATATGTTCAAACATATGCTTGCGTTCGGCTTCAGAATCAAAAATCATTTCCCCGGCGATTTTGATCTGCTCTTTTTTACTTCCCTTATCGGTGATTTTGGAGATATTGCCATTGGCCAATAGGTAAAGGTTCTTCATTTCTTTGTCCCATTCCAAACGGCCCGAACCGGCATCAAGCTTAAGTTCCATTTTGGTTTCCTTAGTGCGCAGGTCAGTACTCCAAAGATTCATTCCTTTTTCGAAACTTGCCAGGTAGAAGAGCTTTTCTCCATCTTTGTCCAATACAGCGTCACCCAAAATAGAAGAGTGAATCGTCAGCTTGGCTTTCCTCTCTCTCAGATCTTCCCAATCTATTTTAAGATCTTCTACTTTTTTATCGGCTTCTTTCTTTTCATCCTTTTTCTCTTCTTCTTTTTTACCCGCCTTTTCCACCTCCTTCATCAGGTCATAATCTTCCTTGCTCAATCTGAATTTGTCAAAACCTTCTTTGGTAAAGAACATGGCAAATACATCATTTTGTGATCTTCCACTCGTGGCAAAACCTTTAAGCCCATCACGGTTAC
>CAZLJT010000043.1:0-18582 GCA_964559905.1 uncultured Aquiflexum sp. | reverse complement strand
GACCGAAGTGCCATTTTGATGGATTGCTCCAACATGATCATTGTTCTTCGGACATTGACATAGCGCCAATCCAAACTGTTTCCATCCAAAGTTCTTCCTCCCCAAACCAATGTACCTACTCCTGGGAAAGTCCGGATTGCATTGATGGATTTTCCTGAGACAGCATTGACATTGAGATCTTCCTGTTGGTCATGGGTGATGTTTACCGCGGGTTTGACCACAGAATTCAGAGAAACATTTGCAGGTGATTTCCATACCCCTCTGTTATTGTCTACCATGGTATAGATTCCAGCCATGGCAGGTGCTGTAGGCATTAAATTCATAATAGCCCTGATTTTTTCCAAGATAGTAGAATAGGTAGGGCTTGTAGCCACCAAGCCTAAATGATGATTGTTTTCTTTGTTTTTGATGTAGGATTTGAGTGTGGCCTCATCAATTTCTGTGAGATTAGGCTGCTCTTTCTGTAATGCCGCTTTGAACTCATCGTCGGTTTTTGGAAAGGATGCTGTAAGTGATTTAGCTATTTCTTCAGGCAGAAGAGTTGACAAATCCAATGCAGGGTCAATGTTCTTAAATGTCACCTCCCCTTTTTGAACCACGCTGGTCTCGAGCCAAGGATAGTAAGTAGCTCCATAATTCAAATAGGCAGAACCGATTTTTTCTCTAAAAGCTGTTATAATATCTTCACCCTCATCCCTACTCTTATAGCCATCAAAGAGGTCAAAAATACCTACCCTGCTTTGCATTTTATAACAATGGGCCAAAACCTGCTTGTATACCTCATAACAATCCTCCCCTAAAAGAACTGCCTCAGGAATAACAATCAAAGTAGGTTCCTGTTCCTTGACCAAAGCCAACAAACCTCCTTCAATAAGCTTTCCGTTTGCGTCTTTACTTTGACCTAGAAGCTGATCTTTATCGATTTTCAAAGATGGCTTTCCTTTATAGGTATCTACTGCTACGATATAACAGGTGCCACCTCCATTGGCAAAGAACAACCTGATGCTGTTGTAAAAAAGCAAATTGTTGTCATCTGCATATTTAATGGACTTTTCGGTATCTCCAATTGTCACTTTGGCCCTATCACCATCCTGCGGTTCAGTGAGATTGAAAATAGGAGAAAATCCTCCCCCGAAGAGTTCTGAATATTCGGCCAATGATGTAATTCTGGTCGGTGTATTAACCAGAGGTTTTCCGTTTCTGGAAGCCTTTTCTGTGTACCCGATAAAAGCGGGAATAGCAGTAGCAACTTCAACAACGGATCCGGGAAAGGTACTTTTTTTTTCAGTGTAAACACCTGGTTTCCTTAAGTTATGGGTCATTATTGTATCGTTTGACTGAAAATGAATAAGTGTTTTACTTGGCCTTCCCTAAATTAAAAATGAAGTAATATTAAATTTATATAATCTGATTCAAAACTGTTTAAAAATTTAAAAAAAAAGCCCACATTACTGTGAGCTTTCATTTGTCGGAGTGACTGGATTCGAACCAGCGACCCCTTGCACCCCATGCAAGTACGCTACCAGGCTGCGCTACACCCCGAATTATTTAAACAGTTTATCTATCAAGTACACTATCAGTCCCGATAGGAATCGGGATACTCCCCGAATAGGTTGCGAAATTAAGGTTTTCCAATAAGAATATAAAATCAGTTTTGAAAATCTTGAGTACTGGAAGTTCTAAAAGGCAATAACTCGTTGAAGATAAGCCAAATTAAAATTGATACAGAAAATTAAAATCAACTTTAAAAATGACTTTCATCAGCATTTGAAAGGTATTATCTCCATAGCTTAGTATTAATAAATCAAAAAAAATAGCCATGAAAAATAGAGAACCTGTAAATAACATCATGACCAAAGATGTATTTACCGTTCAGGAGAACGAAAAACTGACCAAAGTTCTTGAATTGTTCAGGAAACATAAAATAAGACATTTACCGGTATTATCGGGTAAGAAAATAGTTGGGATTATAAGCAGAACTGATATCAATAGGTTGACTTTCGGAGCTTTATTCGATAATCAGGAGGGAGTAGATGAGGCAGTGCTTGAAATTTTATCTATCCCACAGGTAATGACATCCAAGCCAAGGGTTGTTGCAGTGGATGACCCTATTAAATCTATTGCTGAAATCTTTGCAAATGAAGAATATCATGCACTTCCCGTGGTGGAAAATGACATCCTAAAAGGAATAGTAACTACCACCGACGTGATCAAATACCTGCTCAAGCAATATTAAAAGTTTCTTCTGGAGTTACTTTTCAGAAGCATCTGCAGATAATGGCAATCTTCAGTATCAAATAGTAGAAAAAATTAAGGTTTGACGGTGAACTTCCCTGCAGCAATTCTTACATATGGCAGCTTTGGGATTCATCATTTTCGCATACCTCAGAGCCTCCATAGAATTATTGAAAGGACCTAGGTAGTCACGCTCCAAAATGTTTGGAATTTTTGGACACTCTCTATCATGGATTTCAAATTGATCCTGATTATTGTTTTTCGTAGCGAGATAAAAGAATTTCATGATTTTTAGGTTTATTTCTTATCAAATCTATAAAAGAGAATGAGATTTCCAAATACCAAAGAGCGGGTTTTTAAACAATTTTAAAGGAAAATCCAACTTAATTTACCTGCAGAATTACCTTAAATTAAATAATAAAAAGATTATTTTCCATCTCTGATCTCCGACTGTCTCATGGGCATGGCATCAATAGTTCTAAGAATAAATTCCCAGTCCAGTTCTCCTTCCTTTTTCACCTTTGCGCCACCATCCAATCCAATAAGTACCCAACTTTTTCTTGAAGAACGAATTTGATATTGGGATTTTAAGACCTTTTGATATTCAGAAGAAAATAAAAAATTGGAATTACTTTGAAAATTTTCACCAACTATAAAATAAACAAGTTTCCTTTCCTTAAAGTCTTCTTCTAAGTGCTCAAAGTCAAAGATTTTATTATTGGCTTGATCATCGAATAGAATTACAATTCTATTTTTCCACTTCAGATTCTCTAAAGTTATCTCTTCCAAGTCTGATTCAAATAAAGAAATAATGAAGAAAAGTATGAGTACTGACATAGGAGTTTAAACGCTCTTTGATTAGGATTGTTATTAAATTAAGATCTGCTCTTGCCTTTTTTCAGTTCAATCACGGTTATTTCAGGCCAAATCCCTACTCTCCCTGAAAAAGCATGGAAACCGAATCCCTTATTCACATATAAATATCTTCCTGATTCTTCCACCAAACCTGCCCAATTTGGATAACGGTATTGAGCTGGACTCCATTTAAAAATTGGGGTATCGATGCCAAATTGCATTCCATGGGTATGTCCAGAAAGTGTCAGATGAACGGTATTCTGGTGATTTTTCACTTCCTGATCCCAATGAGAGGGATCATGCGAAAGTAGTATTTTAAAATCTTCAGGGAAAGTGTTTGCTAGTGCCTTTTCCAAATCTCCCTGGGATTTGAATCCAATCCCCCAGTTTTCTACTCCGAGCAATTGAATTTTTTGACCATCTTTCTCTATAGTCACATGCTCATCCAACAATAATCTGTAATTCAATTTCGAATGTTGTGATTTTAATTTTTCAAAATTCTCCAATTTTGCCTCCTTACTTGACCAGCGTACATAATCCCCATAGTCATGGTTTCCCAATATGGAAAACTGCCCATAAGGCGCTTTTATTTGTGAAAAACTTTCCAAAAAAGGGTCTATTTCTTCTGCTTTATGGTTTACGAGATCTCCTGTGAATACGAATAAGTCTGAATTTTGTGATTTAATCAGATCAATACCCTTTTGTACAGCCTTAAGATTTCGAAAACTTCCGGAATGAATGTCCGAAATCTGGGTAATTGTAAAACCATCAAATGCATCAGGTAGGTCTTCAAAATAGATGACTACTTTCTGCACTTTGAAATTATGCTTACCGAAATTTATACCATATACAAAACTGAAGAAAGGAATGGTGGACACTAAAATTGCAAGGACACTTACCCAACTATTCCGAACTGGGAAAGTGAAATCCTTTGCGCCATTAAGGAAAAAACCTGTACCTGCCTGGAGATTTCTGACAATATCTTCCCCAAACAAAAAAACTACACATACCAATTGTGTTACCACTACGGTAAGAAATACATTGAGTGCTGATTGTGTAGAGGCATCGATTTCTCCAACGGAAAATATCTGTAGAAAGGTAATCACTACCCAAATAGTGATACTTCCAAACACAATCCAATATCCAAAATGAATAATATGTCTGATTCGCTCGGTTTCTATGCCCGAAGCAACGGTTTTGACAGCCTGGAAAACATACCAATTTAGAAATGTTGAAAACAGAATTAAGGCAACAATAAAAATAATTGATCCAATTTGATTCATATCAATAGTAATAGCTTAGGGGATATACAACTGATGAGGAGAAAAAGTTTGGGATATCTTTATTTTTACCAGGATTTCAAAAAATTTCCTTTATCCAGACATCCGATGAAAAACTTGAAGAAGCTGCACCTCCATAGGTGCCTGAAATTGGAAGTGTGTGAGAGGGATGAAAACTACTTGCCAAAGGGATGTAATGGTGATCGGTAAATAATCCCAAACTCGGATCCAAGCCAAGCCAACCGGCACCGGGAAGATAAACTTCAATCCATCCATGTAATTCATGTCCAGCATCAACTTCGGGATTAAAGGCATATCCACTTACAAATCTTGTTGCCATTCCCAAATTCCTAAGCATGGCCATAAGCATCCAAGAAAGATCTCTACAGGAACCTTCTTTGCTAGCAAAGGTATCCATAGGGTGTAATAATCCAGGCTCATAGCGTAATCCATGAGACCAGTTACCATGAATTTGATCAAGCAATCTAACCAAAAATGAAACAATATCAGGCGACTGCTTCATGACAGAGGAGGCAAATTCAGCTAGTTCCGGAAAAGATTCTGTTTGCTTATAAATTTTTAAAAACTCACCAGTATTGCCATGATATATAAAATTTTGAAAAGGATACTGAATACCTGGTGAAAGGATAAAACTGAAAGGATTAAAGTCAAAAGCTTCAATCTCCAAGTCTACATTTACTTTCAAAACATCTGTTTCGACATTGAACCAAACCTGAAAAAAAGGATTACCTTCCGCATTAATTCTTTGATTTTTACCAACAGGTCGAGGATAAATATCCCAATTGGCATTTTTTATTTGGAAATAAGTTCTCTGCTGAGGTATCAAAAACAATTGATGAGGGTTAAGCGGGACTTTTTCCTCATATTGATATTGGGTTTGATGTTGTATGTGAAGTCTCATGAGCTCCCGTTGGAAAACATGCTGATTTCTTCTTCATTTTCAAAAGCCCTTTTCAAAATTTCCGCCGGAAGTTCCTGAATGGCAGATTTCAGTCTGCTGTTCCAAAAAACCGAAATATGTTCCAATTCTTTTTTTTCAAACCGTTTTTCTATGGTATGGTAGCTGTTATTATGAAGGATTACTGTATCAAGGGGAAAATCCACATCGTTGGCTGAAATCAAAGTAGCATCAAAGGCCAAAAAAGCACATTTCAATGCATAATCCAGCGAGTCCTCATAGTTCAGGGATCGTCGCAAAACAGGATTACCTGCTCCCGTATTCCCGATGATAACAAATGGGGTACCCTTCCGGATTTCAATCCAGTTTCCTTGGGGGTATAAAAGGTACAGTTTGGGTTCCTTATCATCCTCAAGTTGGCCCCCAATCACAGAAAATAGATTAAAAGATAAGCCTGACTCCTCCAGGTATTCTTTATCTTCCTTGGCCACCCGCTTGACTTGGTTACCAAATTCATTGACCGCCTTATACAGTTTATTGAAATTATGGTCCTGTTCTTCAATTACTTCTGTAAAATAAGTGATGGCCTTATCTCTAACCGATCTCAATCCTGAGGTCATTATAAAAAAGGAATGTTTTTCCCTATTTACGGTATATACTTTTTTTGAAGTGGTAGTCTCATTACCAGAGGTTATCCTTGTATCAGAAAGGCCCACTAACCCATATTTTGTTTTTATTCCTAAACAGAAAGTCATTCTTGTATGCTGTGTTGCTCGGTAAAGTTATCCTTTATTTGAAAGAAGTTAGCATCTATTTTGTTTGATATACTATTTATTTTCACTTGAAGGTCATCAATGTATTCATGGAGGCCATTACTGATGATTTCATTGACGTCTGCAAATTCAAGCTTAGACCTTAAAGCACCGATTTCCCTCTCCGCACTATTGATATTTCCATTGGATGGTCGGTCAGAAATTTTATGAAGACAATTCTCAGCTTCCATGAGACAATAGAAAACAGACCTTGGGAAATATTTATTCAAAAGTAGCATAGATACTACTTTTGCCGGTTCAATGGTACCATAAAGTCTTCTGTAGGTATTGAAAGCCGTTACAGACTTGAGTAAAGCTGTCCAATGTAGAAAATCCAGTGGTGAACCGACAAGGTTAGGTGAAGGTAACAAGATATGATACTTCACATCTACAATCCTACTTGTCTTATCTGCCCGCTCCAGGTATAATCCTAGTTGCCGGAAGTACCACCCCTCTGTTCTTGCCACAGTGCTTTCAGACAGGCCATAAAGTAATAATATCTGGTTTTTGATACTTTCAAAAAAGATACGTGGATCTTCTTTATTCCAATCCTTTTTTTCAGCTCTTTTTTGAACGAAATGGTACAATTCATTTAAATTTTCCCAAGTTTCTTTGGTGAGATTTTCCCTAATCACTCTTGCATTTTCTCGTGCGAAGGAGATTGAAGAAATAATAGAATTGGGATTACCTGTATCAAAAGTCAGGAAATGAATAACATCTTTTCGATTAAATCCAGAATGGGTCGATTTGAACTGTTGATAATCTCCTGTAGCAAGGACCAAAGGTTCCCATTGCTCCTTTAAATCCGGAGGCAAGTCCAGCATCAGATTAAAATTAACATCAATAAATCTGGCATAGTTTTCGGCCCTCTCAAGGTACCTTCCCAGCCAATATATAGAATTTGCAACTCTACTTAGCATTTTTGATTTGAGATTTTAGAGTTTAGAATTAAGATTTTTGTTCCAAGTAGCTATCGGGATGGGATTTAAAAGGTAAGACAGAAAACGGCATGAATCTGTATATTCTTTGTAAATGGTACATCTTGTCCGCCGTGTCGGATGGTAAATTGTTAAACCCTAATTACTTATACAACACCCATGTATCTTTACTTCCACCACCTTGGGAACTGTTTACAACCAAAGAACCTTTGGTCAATGCCACTCTGGTCAATGCGCCTGGGATGACTTCTATTTCCTCTCCATAGAGAATATAAGGTCTCAGATCGACATGTCTGCCTTCTAATCCTTCCTCTGTCAAAGTTGGGACAGTTGAAAGTGAAAGCGTCGGCTGTGCAATGTAATTTGTAGGGTTATTTTTGACCAACTCCCTGAATTTGGCATGTTCTTCTTTAGTCGCTTTTGGACCAATTAACATTCCGTAACCACCAGCTGCATTGGTTTCTTTTACCACCAGGTTTTCTATATTGTCTATGACGTATTTCCTATCTTTTTCTTCTCTGCAGAGATATGTAGGGACATTATTTAATATAGGCTCTTCATCAAGGTAATACTTTATGATTCTGGGAACATAGGCATAGACTGCTTTGTCATCTGCCACTCCGGTACCCGGTGCATTTGCCATAGCTATATTCCCGGCTTTGTATGCCTCAAACAAACCCGGTACACCTAGCATTGAATGAGGATTGAAAACCAATGGATCCAAAAAAGTATCATCAATCCTTCTATACAAAACATCGATCTGTTGCAAACCACGGGTGGTCTGCATGTAAACCTTTTTATTTTTTGTTATCAGGTCCACTCCTGATACCAATTCTACTCCCATCTGCAATGCAAGGTAAGAGTGTTCAAAATAAGCGGAATTATAAATACCGGGAGTCAGCACACCGACAACAGGATTTTCTTTATTTGAAAGGAATTGGAGCATTTTGAGCAATTTCGCCGGATAATCAGAAACAGGCATCACTCCTAAATGATTAAATAATTCAGGGTAGGCCCTTTTGATTATTTCGCGGCTTTCAAGCATATAGGAAACCCCCGAAGGACATCTTAAATTATCTTCTAGAATATAGTATTCCCCGTTCTTATCCCTTACCAGATCCGTGCCCGTGATGTGGCACCAAATACCTTTCGGCGGTGTCAATCCTATACAAGATTTAAGGTAGTCTTTGGAATTCAATATCAAATCTTCCGGGACGACTTTGTCCTTAAGGATTTTCCGCTCATTATAAATATCCTGAAGAAAAAGGTTCAGGGCATAAATCCTTTGTTTTAAACCCGCCTCCAGTTTAGCCCATTCTTTATTGGGAATTATCCTAGGAATGATATCCAAATGCAAAATCTTTTCAGTTCCCTGATTGTCATGGTAAACATTAAAAGTCATCCCCATTGCAACCTGAGTTTTATTTGCGGAAAATTGAAAATGGTGAAGTTTTTTTGGGGAAGTTTTACCCAAAAGATTGAGAAAATCCTGATAGTGGGTCCTACATTTGCCCTCTTGGGTAAACATTTCATCAAAATTATCTCCAACTATATATTGTTTTGTATCCATTAGCAAAGTTTTTAAGATTGAAAAATGATATGCCTTGAATATAGCTGTTTTTAAAAAACTATCAAAAAAATGATCTTACAATCATCAAATTGATAATATCAATACTGATTTATAAAAAAAATGAAAAAGGTCGAAGGCAAGATCTTCAGCACTTATTGATTAGGAAATTGTAGATCCATTAGCTGTGGCAGTATTGGGTTGCAGTAACTTGAGACGCCCATCCCGATCTTCAGCCATCAAAATCATCCCTTCAGAGTCCACCCCCATCATTTTTCTGGGAGCAAGGTTAATCAACATCACCACCTGTTTGCCAATTAAATCGTCAGGTTTGAAATGTTCAGCCACTCCGCTGAGAACTGTTTTATTACCCAACCCGGTATCTACCGTGAGACGTAAGAGTTTTTTTGATTTTGGCATTGGTTCTGCCGTCAACACTTGCACTATCCGCATATCTAACTTCGCAAAATCGTCATAACTGATAATTTCTTTCATTGGAGCTGCTACTGCATTGGCCAGTTCATTCTGTCTCTTGGATTCCAATAATTTATTGACTTGGGCTTCTACTACATTATCTTCGATTTTTTCAAAAAGCAGGGCCGCATGATTGATGTTGACTCCTGTCACCAATAAATCCGCATTTCCTGCGTCGTTCCATCCCAAACCTTCCATGTTGAACATGCCATAAATTTTGGCAGCAGTATAGGGTAGAAAAGGGTCTGCGACTATCGCAAGATTAGCAGCAATATTCAAAGCAATATTCAGAATAGTTCCTGTCCTTTCTTTGTCCGCTTTGATGGTCTTCCAAGGTTCAGTTTCAGCCAAATATTTATTTCCTGTTCTTGCAAAATCCATCACTATTGATAAAGCTTCCCTAAACCTATACCGCTCAATGGATGCAGCAATCCTCTCAGGAAAATCCTTGATTTGCTGCAAAGCCTCCCGATCAAGATCATTCAGTTCTCCCAAGACAGGCACACGCCCATCAAAGAATTTGTGGGTAAGCACCACAGCCCTATTTACAAAATTCCCGAAAATGGCCACCAATTCAGAGTTGTTTCTAGACTGAAAATCCTTCCAGGTAAAATCGTTGTCTTTGGTTTCGGGGGCATTTGCGGTAAGCACATACCTCAAGACATCCTGCTTATCAGGAAACTCCTCCAGATATTCATGCAACCATACGGCCCAGTTTCTTGAAGTAGAAATTTTATCACCTTCCAAGTTCAGAAATTCATTGGCAGGCACATTATCAGGCAAAATAAACTCTCCATGTGTTTTGAGGATAGCAGGAAATGTAATGCAATGAAAAACGATATTGTCCTTGCCTATAAAATGAACCAGTTTGGTATCCTTGGATTTCCAGTATGGTTCCCAATCAACGCCCTTTTCTGCTGCCCATTCTTTGGTAGATGAGATATAGCCTATCGGGGCATCAAACCAGACATATAAGACTTTACCTTCAGCACCCTCTACAGGTACGGGAATTCCCCAGTCCAAATCTCTAGTCATGGACCTGGCCTGAAGCCCTTCACCTGCTTCCAACCAAGACCTACATTGGCCCAAAACATTATTTTTCCAGTCCTTCTCATGTTCTATAAGAATCCAATTTTTAAGGAAATCGGTATAGTGGGCCAAGTCTAAAAACCAATGCTTGGTTTCTTTCAATATAGGAGTATTGCCACTCAGCTTTGATTTTGGATTGATCAGGTCTGTGGGATTGAGAGAAGTACCACATTTTTCGCATTGATCTCCATAGGCATTTTCATTCCCACATTTGGGACAGGTGCCTTCTATATATCTATCCGCCAGAAACTGTCCTGCTTCTTCATCATAATATTGCTCGGTAGTTTGCTCCAAAAATTCTCCTTTATCATAAAGATTCCTGAAAATACCGGCTGCGGTATCATGATGGATCTGAGATGAAGTTCTGGAATAATGATCAAAACTGATCCCAAATTCCACAAAACTTTTCTTCATCAACTCATGATATCTATCGACTACTTCCTGAGGGGTAATCCCTTCTTTTTTGGCCTTGAGCGTAATGGCTACACCATGTTCATCAGATCCACAAACAAAAGCTACATCCTTGCCAAGCGACCTGAGGTATCTGACATAAATATCTGATGGTATATAACAACCTGCCAAATGTCCGATATGCAATGGACCATTTGCGTAAGGCAAAGCAGCAGTGATGGTATATCTATTAAACTGGCTTTTTTTCATAGGACGCAAATATAGAAATTAGATTGATATGGGTGATTTGGATGAGATGTCAAATTTGACGGAATTCCTCTTGTGCATCATCAGTCAATATTCCATTGAATATAATCTGAATGGCCTGATCATAAATTTCCGAAGGGCTAAAATTAAATCCTGAACTCATTTCTTCGGGAAACTGACTTAAAAATTTATTGTCTATCAAATTCTGTATAGCGGATGTGTACACAAAAACAACAAAGGCGACATTTGTATTTGGCAAAACAAAACCTTTTTCAATCCCTTCCTGAATGAGTTTTTGAAATCTAAGATATCCTGATTCTCTGATATAATTGAGTAGATCTGCCCAGATTTGGGGGGTATATTCCCTTAATTCATCTAAAATTTTGGGATTGATTGGTGCAATGTCAGATGCTACATTGGATAACAAGTACTTGAGCTTTATGGTGTAAGGTAGAAGTTTATCATCTAAAATAGCATTGACTTTAATTGAAAGCTTTGTGGCCAGCATATTAAAAGCAGCAGCTAACAATTCCAATTTGCCGGGAAAATATTTGTAAAGTGTCTTCTTACTGATTCCCAATTCTTGGGCAATTTCGTCCATGGTGGTACTCTTATAACCTTTTTTTATAAAAAAATTATAAGCTACATCCAGGATTTTATTCTCTATTTTATCTGCTTTACTCATTGTTTGATTCACCCGTACAAATATATACATTCCAAGCCATTTATACTCAATCATATAAAACGTGGGCATATTAAAGTATTACTTTGCGTTTCTTGACACAAAGGTTAATTTTGAAAAACGAGTAGATATTTTCCCCGATACAATATGACAACACCGATAGAAGCTCAAGCAAGAATCGCTGAACTTAGCAAGTTGATCAATCACCACAACTACTTATACTATCAAGAAGACCGAACTGAGATTTCTGATTTTGAGTTTGATGAGCTCTTGGCGGAACTTATTCGATTGGAAAAACAATTCCCGGAATATTTGGAACCTGACAGCCCCAGTCAGAGAGTAGGTGGTACCATCACCAAGGAATTTGAAACAGCTGAACATGAATATAGGATGCTTTCACTGGGAAACACCTATTCAGAAGAGGAATTGATTGCTTTTGATGAGCGGGTTGCCAAAGGCCTTGGTCACCGTAATTATGAATATTTCTGTGAACTTAAGTTTGATGGGGTTGCTATTTCTCTTGTTTATGAAAAAGGAAGATTGGTACGTGCAGTCACCCGTGGTGATGGAACAAGAGGAGATGTGGTCACTGAAAATGTCAAAACCATAAGAAATATACCCCTCCATGTCAAAGGAAAAGACATACCGGACAAATTCGAGGTCAGGGGAGAAATTTTTCTTCCTAGAAAAGAGTTTGATAAAATCAATCAGGAAAGAGAAAGTCTAGGAGAACCTTTATTGGCAAATCCAAGAAATGCCGCTTCCGGAACTGTAAAGATGCAGGATAGCAGTGTCGTCGCAAAAAGAAGACTCAACTGTTTTTTTTATCAGCTTTTGAGCGATGAAATGACTGTCAACCAACATGATAAAGCCATCGGATTATTGGAAAAATGGGGCTTCAATGTCTCCCCTACTTACACCAAATGCTCCGGCATCGAAGAAGTATTGGATTATATTGAAAGTTGGAAAGAAAAACGTTTTGAACTTCCCTTGGATACAGACGGGGTGGTACTTAAGATAAATGATAATGACCAAAGGGAAGAGTTGGGTTTCACTGCTAAGATTCCCCGTTGGGCAATCGCCTACAAATACAAAGCAGAAAGTGCAGAAAGCCAATTGCTATCTATCACTTATCAAGTAGGACGGACTGGTGCAATCACTCCAGTGGCCAATCTTTCTCCTGTACATTTGGCTGGGACTACAGTCAAAAGAGCCTCCCTTCACAATGCTAATGAGATCGAGAGATTGGGTTTGCACGAAGGAGATACGGTTTTTGTCGAAAAAGGAGGTGAAATTATTCCAAAAATAACAGGAGTCAACCTCCAAAAAAGAAGGGAAGGTGCTTTGCCGGTAAGGTATATTGACCATTGTCCCGAATGTAACACTCCTTTGGAAAGAAAAGAGGGTGAGGCAAAACATTTCTGTCCAAAATATGTGAGTTGTCCACCTCAGATATTAGGAAGGATTGAGCACTTTGTACATAAAAGGGCAATGGATATTGACTCCCTTGGCACAGAACGTATCAGAACCCTGATTGACCAGGGATATATCAGTAACCCAGCGGACATCTATGAGTTGGAAAATATCCGGGATCAGCTTTTGGGATTGGAAATGAGTCAGGACCAATATGAAAAAACCGATGACGGAATACTTTATATATCGCTGACCAAGGCCTTTTTTGCTTTGACTGAAGGCATATCCCTAACAGCTATTCAGAAATTCTGTGACAGCCAGATAGAAGCCCCTTTACAGGTAATTTTAAACAATTTTCAAACTTTTATCCGAAATTCACATAAAAAAGTTGCTCAAAACGTAGCCACTATTTTGAAACTTCAAGAGGTATTACATCAATCAAGTTTACCTCAAATGGAAGATTATTTACCGGTATCGATAGTCCTTTCACTTTTGACCGGAAACCAGGTTTCATTGGAGAAATTGATAGAAGCAGCAAGACATCAAGGTACAGTTCATGCCATATTATTGAAATTGGATCTTTCGCTGAACAATGAACAAGAGGATAGAATCAAAAAGCTAAAAGCAAATACATTTCAGGAGGGAGTAATTTCCAATATGATTGAAGGCATCAATGCTTCAAAAAACCAACCTTTTGAAAAAGTGCTGTTTGCATTGGGAATCAGGAATATTGGTGAAAATACCGCTCAGATTCTGGCCAAGCATTTCAAAAACATCGAAAACCTAAAATCTGCTGATGCAGAAGCATTATTGGCTGTCAACGGTGTGGGAGACACTTTGGTAAGCAGCATTCAGGATTATTTTTCCAAAAATGAAAACCTAAGCATTATTAGCCGGCTCAAAGAAAAAGGACTGCATTTTGAAATTCATGAAGAAGAAAAGATCTTACAAAGCAATACTCTTGAAGGTAAAAAGATTCTGGCATCAGGAAAATTAAATCATTTCAAACGAGATGAAATCATAGATTTTATTGAAGCCAACGGAGGCCAATACCTCAAAGCGGTGTCCAAATCACTGGATTTTATTATTGAGGGCGAAGACATGGGACCAAGCAAAAAAGAGAAAGCTGAAAAATTAGGCATCAAAATGATTTCAGAGGACGAGTTTCTCAAAATGATATCAAAATCAGATTCGATATGAAACTGATCAAGAATCTGTTTGTCACATATCAATTAAAAAAAGCCTTGAACAAAAGGAATAAGTATGAAGTGATCTTTCCTTTGAAGCCGAAATGTGTCGGAATCCTTGCTGCTGACGAAAAAGAATATTTGGAAGCCAAAAAATACCTCAGAAGTCTGTGGGGATATCAGGTTAGGATCATTGGCTGGTATTACAATGAAAGTAGCAATGAAATAGAATCTTTTTCACATAAAAATTTCTCCTTTTTCGGTTTACCAACTGATAATTTCAATGAATTGATGGAAGAGAAATTGGATTTTATTTTAGTCCCATCTTTATCCCTTAATCCATATTTACGTTATTTGTTGCTCAATAATCAAAGTCAGTTTAAAATGGGCTTTCTATCTGATGATAACAAAAGCTACCTGGACTTCATGATCAAAATGGAAGGAGAAAACCTGGAACTGAATTTAAAGAGATTATTGGGGTATTTTGATAAAATAAAAGAAGCATGTTGAAATTTCACGGTACGGGGGTAGCCCTGATTACGCCATTTGAAGATAACGGTCAAATTGACTATTCTGCCTTTAAAAAAATAATAGACTATGTGATTGAAGGGGGAGTGGATTACCTGGTGGTTTTGGGAACCACCGCCGAAAGTGCCACTTTATCGAAAAAAGAAAAAAAACAGGTTTTAAAAGCAGCCTTGCAATACAATAAAGGAAGAGTCCCCATTGTATTGGGCCTTGGGGGAAACAATACCATGGCCATTTTGGAAGAAATTGAAGAAACGGATTTTTCACAAATCGATGCAATCCTCTCCGTAAGTCCATTTTATAATAAGCCTACACAGGCAGGTATATTGGCACATTACACAGCGATTGCCGATGCCTGTCCCGTTCCAGTGATTTTATACAATGTTCCGGGCCGCACGATGTCGAATATGACTTATGAAACTACTATTAAGCTATCCAACCATCCTAATATTATTGGTATGAAAGAGGCTAGCGGAGATCTTTCCCAATGCATGAGGATTGCCGCCCGGATGCCGGAAGATTTCCTGCTGATTTCGGGGGATGATATTCTGACTCCATCTATGCGTGTTATCGGTGGAAAGGGGGTTATTTCCGTTTTAGCCAATGCCTATCCTGATCTATTCAAAACTATCTCCCATGGCACTTTGGAAGAATCCAAAAAAGCTGCTTTCAAAATTCTTGATATAAATCCTTTAATGTATGAAGAAAGCAATCCGGTAGGATTAAAATGTCTCATGAAAGAATTGGGACTCTGTGGAGATTATGTAAGATTACCCCTCCTACCCGCATCCGAAAATTTAAGGGAACGGATCAAAAAACTAAAATTATAATGAAAATCCTTCTGAAAACTGGTTAATCCAATCCAATAAAGGTTTATTCATAAAAGTACCAATTTCGGTCTTCGGTCTTCGGTCTTTCATCATGCAAACAGCCATTTCTCTATTTGAACTCAACCAATTGATCAAACAGACACTTGATCAACATTTGGAACCTACTTATTGGGTGGTGGCAGAAATTGGCGAACTCAAACAGGCAGGTCAAGGGCATGCCTACTTGGATCTGGTTGAAAAAAAAGATAACCAGGTCCTGGCCAAAATGAGAGCGAATATTTGGGCATATTCCTTCAGAACTATTTCAGGTAGATTTCAATCCATCACTGGACAGTCCCTAAGATCAGGTATGAAAATCCTGGCCCAGGTCAATGTTACTTTCCATGAACTGTACAGCATCAGCCTGAATATTAAAGATATTGATCCGAATTTTACATTGGGAGAAAGGGCTAAGATTCGGCAGGAAATAATCGAAAGATTATCCCGTGAGGGAATGATGGATCTGAATAAAAGAATAGCACTCCCAACAGTACCCCAAACCATAGCCATAATAAGTTCTGCTTCCGCCGCAGGATATGGAGATTTCACCAATCAGCTGGACAATAACCGAAGTGGATATCTGATCAATTACCGCTTATACCAAGCAACTTTACAAGGTTCAGATGCAGCCGCTACTATGTTGTCTGCTTTTCAAAATATCCTTCATGACCTGCCGAAGCAAAAGTTTGATGCTATTGTAATCATCCGTGGAGGAGGCGCACAGTTGGATTTGGATTGTTTTGATGATTATAATCTGGCATTGGAAATAGCCAAAAGTCCTATCCCGGTAATCACAGGAATCGGGCATGAGCGGGATGAGACTATTGCTGATTTGGTTGCACATACCAAAATGAAAACCCCCACTGCTGTAGCTGAATTGTTACTTTCTGGATTTAGGGATTTTGAGGAAAAATTGAATGACCTGTTAAAAGCCATCAACCGACATTGTTCACAGCAGCTGCTATGGGAAGACAGGAGAATAATCGATTTGGAAAACAGACTCAAAAATCAAACAAAGAATTCCATCATCAGGGCAAAGGAAAAACTTAATTACCAAATCAATCAAATAAGAATCCGTTCCCTAAATCATATCAAGATGGAGGATTTAAAAGTTTCCAATCAATTCCAGAATTTATTACGTGCATGGAAGATTTATTTTGGGAATGAAACCAAAAAGTTGAATCAACTTGAAAAGGATTTTCAAAAGGCAGATCCCAATACTTTCTTTCAAAAAGGTTACACCCGTTCTGAAATCGATGGAAAGCCCATACACACTTTAAGACCTGAAAAAGGTCAGTCAATTAAAACCTTCCTTAAGGAAAAAATCATTACCAGTAAAATTGAAGAAATAGAAGAATATGGAAATTAAAACTATAAGTTACGACAAAGCTGTAGCTAGAATTGAAGAAATAGTCAATCTACTTGAATCAGGCGAAAAAGGAATGGATGAGCTTTCTGACTTGGTCAAAGAAGCAACATCTTTGGTGAAATATTGTAAAAATAAATTGAGAATGACTGAAAGTGAAATCTCCAAAGCCCTAGGCGAGGAGGAAGAAAACCATTGAAATCTGAAATGTTTTTTTAAATTTAAGCCTCTATCTCAGCAATTTGACCGGATGTTTGCCAAGGCGACATTTTTGTTATTATGTACTACATTTATCCGAAGTTATGAAAAATTCAGTCATTTATTCCAGCATTCTCTTACTTTTAACCGGAATATTTTTTTCAACTTTTTGTAAAGCACAAAGCTTTTATAGGGATGGTAATCTTAGATCGAGTTCACTGTCTATAGGAGTAGGTCCATCATTTATGTATTCTGATAATGGCGGGGTATTTAAAGTCAGTGATTTCAATTGGAGTCCTGCTTTTTCAATTGCCTATGCCAAAAAAATACATTCCCGATGGGCTATCCAAACCACCGGTGGTGTTCAGTTTGTGAGGAGTGGCGGTGAAATACGGGATTATGCCATCAAGAGATGGGAGGAAACAGGTGGCGCTTTTAGTTTCAGAGGTCAGGCCTATTTTTTGGACTTGATGCCTATATTTTATGTGATTCCATATGACAATCACATGAACCGCGGGAGGTTCAATGCTTATCTTGGCTCAGGTTTGGGGATTGTTCATGTCAGCCGGACCGAAACTTTCTCCTTTGAGGATAACGCACCTGAATTTTTGGTAAACACAACCACTTCCTATATCCCTGGTGTATTGGGATTAAGCTTTAGTCTTGATCAGTTTTCGGATTTATCATTGGAATTTAAGGGAATGTTTACTTTTTCGGATAAATTGGACGGAAATCAGGGATATAACGAGTTCAACGATCACCTTTTTCAAACCCAGATAGTTTACAAAAGATTGTTAAGCAGAAGGTTTTAATTCTGTTTCTTAACTCGCCAATCTCAAATTTCATGTCTCAAATCTCCTAAACCACCTGCAAAAACTTCCTTTCAATATTGACCAACAAGTTCTGATTGATTCCGGGCACCCTGATGATAAAATAGTCACTGTTACCTTTGTTGACACACTCTCCTTGCATCCCCTGTAATGGACCTCCTAGAATTTTGACCTGTTCTCCTTTGGCAATTTCAGATCCATCCGTTTCCACTGCAACACCGGTATCCAAAATCCGCTGAATGGTATCAATTTCTTCTTGCCTTACAGTGGCGTGTTCGCCTGAAAAATTCACAAACTTAACAGCACCGGGTACCTGAAGTGCCTCCCATAAGTTCGGTTTGGTAGTTTTTACAAATACATACCCATTGAAAAGTGCTTTTTGAACTTTCTTTTTTCTGTCGCTCCACTGTCTTAATTCCTCAATCATAGGAAGATAGACTTCCAAACCTCTTTCCCTTAACCTTGTCGCGACCTTTTTCTCTGATCTTGAGGTTGTGTACAGTACAAACCACTGATAATCCATCTGTAAAATGCTTTTTATTTCTCTGCAAAAGTATTAAAATTTCAAGCAAGATAGGGAGTAAATGGCCTTTTTGAATAGTTGTCAACCCTTCAAAAATTAAAAACTCCCGGAAAACGATCCCGGGAGTTTAAACATTTAAAAACCACCAACCTTTATTTAA
>CAZLJT010000042.1:3887-18864 GCA_964559905.1 uncultured Aquiflexum sp. | reverse complement strand
GTCGAACCGATGACCTCTACACTGCCAGTGTAGCGCTCTAGCCAGCTGAGCTAATCCCCCATAATTTTTTTATGTGCCTTTCGCCATCCCGATAGCTATCGGGATTATCCCCCATTTGGGTTTGCAAATATAGAAAGCCTTTTGATTTGGACAAAGGAAATTATCAATCGGGAGAATATTTTACTCTGGTAAGAATACTTCTTCCCAGAGTGACTTCATCTGTAAATTCCAACTCTCCTCCAATTGGAATACCTCTGGCGATTGTGCTTACCTTTATCTGGCGTTCATTTAATTTTCGGCTGATGTAGAATGAAGTGGTGTCTCCTTCCATGGTTGCAGGAAGTGCCATTATCACTTCTTCTACTTTTTCATCAGCATGTGGGTCAAGAATCCTACTCAGTAAAGATTCAATCTTAAGCTCATCAGGTCCTATTCCTTGAATGGGGGAAATAACTCCCCCCAAGACATGATAAAGTCCATTGTATTGAGAAGTGTTCTCTATAGCAAGCACATCAGGAATGTCCTCAACCACACAGATCAGACTTTTATCTCTTCTTTTTCCATTGCAGATACTACATATTTCTGTATCAGATATATTATGGCAAAGCCTGCAATATTTAATATTTTTTCTTAATGCTGTGATTGCACCGGCAAGATCATCGCTGACAGATTCTTTTTGCTTAAGAAGATATAATGCTAATCTCATAGCAGTTTTTTTTCCAATACCAGGCAATCTGCTGATTTCAGTTACTGCGTTTTCTATCAATTTGGAAGAATATTCCACGGATTTAAAAAATTATAATACGGCAGCCTGAATACCTGCATCCAAAATTGCCTGACACATAGGCTTGAGTTTCTCTCTGCTGCCCTTTTTCACTGCACATTTCCCCTTGTAATGAATGATTAAAGTGCATTGTTCGGCTTGTTCTGCACTGTGTTGACAGACTTTGATCAAGACTTTGGTGACATGTTCAAAAGTATTGAAATCATCATTGAATACCACCAGTTCGCATTCCTCGATATCTATCAGCTCTTCAACCAAAACATCTTCTTCTTGAAGCATGGGATTTGAGTATGTATTGAAATTCATTTTGCAAATTTAATAATTATAGACAACTTAGCACAATTGACTTTAAATCATATATGGATTCAAATTTAGTTTTAATCGTCATAACATCATATTTTGTTCTATTGTTTTTGATTTCCTGGTTTACTTCAAGAAACGTATCAAAGGACACATTTTTCACAGGGGATAGGCAATCTCCCTGGTTTTTGGTTGCTTTTGGAATGATAGGAGCATCCCTATCAGGAGTTACTTTTATTTCTGTTCCCGGTGAAGTAGGGAATACAAATTTTTTTTATTTCCAAGTCGTTTTGGGGTATACTTTGGGTTATTTTGTGATTGCAAAGGTTTTATTGCCACTTTATTACAAGCTTAATCTTGTATCTATATACGCCTATCTTGAAAGTAGATTTGGATTTTGGTCATACAAAACCGGTGCATTTTTCTTTATTTTATCCAGAACCCTAGGATCTTCCATACGGGTTTTTTTGGTTGCAGGCGTATTGCAGCTTATTCTTTTTGACCAATGGGGAATTCCCTTTTGGGTTTCGGTTTTGATCACCGTTTCTTTGATTTGGATTTATACCCACAAAGGCGGAATTAAAACTGTAGTATGGACTGATACATTGCAAACATTTTTTATGCTTTCAGCCGTAGGGATCAGCATTTACCTGGTAGGCAAAGATTTAGGCATCTTAAAGATCTCTGAATTTGTAGGCACAATAGCTGCTGATTCAAGGTCTGAAATTTTCAATTGGGATTGGAAATCAGGAACCAATTTCTTTAAGCAATTTGCTTCAGGGGCTTTTATTACTATTGTAATGACAGGTTTGGACCAGGATATGATGCAAAAAAACCTGACTTGTCGAAATCTAGGTGACGCTCAGAAAAACATGTTTTGGTTTACCATTATCTTGGTTTTTGTCAATCTTATGTTTCTTTCACTTGGCCTTTTGCTTTACCTGTTTGCCGAAACCAACGGGATTGCTTTACCTGTAAGGTCAGATGACTTATATCCTTTTTTGGCAACGCAACAATTTACTGCATTTGCAGGAATAGTCTTTGTCCTGGGGATTACCGCAGCAGCTTATTCCAGTGCCGATTCTACCTTGACTGCTTTGACTACCTCCTTTTGTTATGATTTTCTTGAAATTGAAAAGAGGTATGAAGTGGATAGACAGGTTACTGTTCGGAAACAGGTTCATATCTCATTTACTTTACTGATGTTTGTAGTGATCCTTGTTTTTCGATGGCTAAATGACCAAAGTGTGATCAATGCGGTATTTATAATTGCTGGTTATACTTATGGTCCATTGCTGGGTTTATATACTTTTGGATTATTCACAAGATGGGAAGTCAAGGATAAACTAGTCCCTTTTCTTGCGATAGCCGCACCTGTTTTGGCTTATGTAATCAGTCAGAATTCTGAAAAATTACTATGGGGTTATAAATTTGGCTTTGAAATTTTGATTTTAAACGGACTTCTTATGTTTGCGGGGCTTTATTTGTTAAGAAAGCGATAGATTAAAGGTCCTGCTTGGCAATTAATTCATTTATTTTTTTCAGCCTGATGATATTATTTTCCAAGGTACTGCTGCTGCCATCCAGATCAACCAATATTGAAATTAATCCATTTGATTTCTTTTGGTTTTCCAAAGATTGGTTGACTTTTGGGGATACTGAAATCAATTCTTGGACATCTACTTGGTATAAATCTGCCAATTTGATGGCATCTTCCATTTTTAGATTTGATCTCCCTTGCTCATACCTGGAATAGGCAGTATAATCTTTTTTACCTAAATATTCGGCAATGTATTCTTGGGTATATCCTCTTAAAACACGGTGTTTTCTGAGATTTTCTGCGATGTTACTTTTTAATGCTGTTTCCATACTCAAACGATTTTGTGAAATGGTTACAAAAAGCATACATATTTGGCCGATTTTTTAAAAAAATGTTTAATTTTTTTCCATTTTCTCCTTTTTTGAAGCTGAAAGTGGTTTTTATTCATCCAATTTCAGTTCATTTGGATCCCAAAAGTGATTTTCAAAATTTTGGATTTTATCATCTAAAACATTGACTCCTTCTAATTTGAGAAGTCTTTCCATTTCATTGGGATTACCAAAATGGTGCTTTCCCGTAAGTAGTCCATTCCTGTTTACAACTCTATGAGCAGGAATGTCGATTTGGGAATGGGAAGCGTTCATAGCATAGCCCACCATTCTTGCACCACTTTTCAAACCAAGATAATTAGCTATGGCTCCATAAGAGGTGACTTTTCCCTTAGGGATAAGTCGCACCACCTTAAAGACCAAATCGAAATAATTTTCATTTTTCATTCAGTAGATTTATTAAAAAAAGATGTAGTTCTGATTCAACTTCTTTTGCGATGTGGACCGGTGTTTCCATGGAAACTTTTAAAATCATAATTTCTTTTTGAATTGCCTGAAGGGTAAGTCTAAGAAAGGAAACCTCTCCTTTTGACAATCTATCTGAAAAAGCCTGGTTTAAACGTTCCCGGATATTTGGGACATCATATTTGAATCCAAGCGGTAATTCTATAATGAATTCGATTTTTTTTTGATCTAAATTTCTGAAGTTGGTCACTTGGGTGTTTAAAATTAAACTGTTGGGAATAATTGTCATATGGCCATCCTCTTGTTTGACAACCACATTCAGTAGGGTAATATCCTCAATAATACCCTGGGTATCACCGATTCTAATGGTATCACCCAATGAAAATTGATCTGTAAACATCATGATCAACCCATTTATCATGCTGTTGACATAATCTTTGCTCAAAATAGCTATGGCTGCGGCAACAATTGTCAAACTTGTAAGAAATTCAAGAGGATGAATATCAAAAGCAAGCATCAAAGCAATGACAAAAACCAATGAATTTAGTATATTCGAAATCCATGAGATACCAAGGAGGAAGTTACCGTGAAACTTTTCATCTTTAGCTTTGCTCAAATAAATTCTTGCCGTGATAAGTCTTCCCAAAGAAATAAGGATGTTTCCACCAAGCAAAAACAAAATAGCTTTAGATAAACTGTTCATCCCAGGGTAATTACTAAAAAAATCCTGAACGATTGGGGAAAATTTGCTCCCAAAAAATAATATCAGATAAAGGAATAATTTAAGGAAAAAGATTCTTTTTTTCTTTGTTTCAGTACTTTTGAAAGGGGAAATATTGGTTTCCATGGGTCAAATAAATATTGGGAATCTATAAAAAGAATACAAACATAAAATAATTATTTATGGAACGGAATATTATTATCACAGGGGCTGCTGGAAACCTAGGGAAGGCTGTTGTTGAAAAATTCAAGCGTGAGGGATACAGAGTCATCGCCACAATTCTACCGGAATCCGGAGAGGAAGTGGAAGAAGCAGATGATGTTTATGAGTTAGATGTTACAGATGAAAAAGCCGTTGCTGCTTTTGCAAGTGAATATCACTTGCAATATGGGGAAGTTGACGCCATTGCTTTATTGGTGGGTGGATTTGCCGCTGGCGCTATAGAAGAAACTGGTTTGATGGAATTTGAAAAAATGTTAAAATTAAATTTTTATTCAGCTTACAATATGGTTAAAAATTTCCTTCCCGTCATGAAAAAAGCGGATTTTGGTAATTTTCTATTTGTTGGAGCAAGGCCGGCCTTGCAACCAAAAGATGGGAAAAGCGTTGTGGCATATGCTTTGAGCAAACGCTTGGTGGTAGAATTATCAAAGTTTGTAGCAGAGGAAACAGAGGGTTCAAAAATTCGGGCACATATTTTTGTACCAAGTATTATTGACACTCCTCAAAACCGAGAGGCTATGTCGGATTCAGATTTTTCCAAGTGGGTTAGTCCATTTGAAATTGCTGAGGCGATGCACTATGCTGTCAATAATCCTGCTCTTAGAAATACAACTTTCAAGTTATATGGAGGTGTTTAACTTTACTTAACCAAAATGAAAAAATCAGCGATACTCGTTTTCACGTCAGTAATTTTATTTTTTGGACCGGCCAAAGGTCAATCGGATACCGATACAAGAAAATTACGGGATTTTAATACCATCAAAGTTTCCAATTCCATCAAAGCTGAATTGGTAAAGGGTGATGAAAATCAGGTGACAATAAAAGTTTCCGGAATAGACGTGGGAAAAGTTGAAACGTCTGTTGTAGGTGAAACCCTTGAAATTAAATTGGCCAGAGGAAACTATAGAAATCCTGCTGTCACTGTGATCGTTACCTATGTTGAATTGTTGGGAATAGAAGCCAATACAAGTGCCCGTGTGGTTTCCAAGAATCCTATAGTAGCCCAAGAAGCATATTTATCAGCTACCAATAGTTCTTATTTGGAAGCGGAAATGGAGTCAGATATTCTGCATATTACAGCTGCAACAAATGCTAGAATTTTCGTGGGTGGAAAAGCCGAAGAACTTAATATCAAAGCTTATACAAATGCAGAAGTAGATGGAAAGAAGCTGACAGGTGATCAAGTTAATGTCCAGGCAAATACTGCTGCTAATGTCAGTTTTGAAGCCGTCAAATCGTTGGAGGGCTCTGTGGCCACAGCTGCTAAAGTTTTTTATGGCGGAAATCCAAAACAGTTGGATGTAAAATCAAGTACAGGAGGGTCCATTCAGAAAAGATGAAAAAGTATTTAATATTATTTTCGGGATCTTTATTCTTCTTCATGACGCCGTTGATGGCGCAGGAAGAAATTGCAGTAAAGCAGGTGATTGTTTCCCTTTTCGAAGGTATGAAAAATAAGCAAAAAGAATTATTGAGCAGTGCTTTTCACCCTGAAGCTATAATGCAGACAGTTGTCCATGCTGATTCGGGTTCAACAATTGCCTCCAATTCAGTTGGGGATTTTTTGACTAGAGTTTTGAATACTCCAGAAAGCACTATGCTTGATGAAAGGATCATGGACTACCAGATAAAAGTTGACGGACATATGGCAACCGCATGGACTCCATATGAGTTTTATGTCAATGATGTTTTCAGTCATTGCGGTGTAAATTCTTTTCAGCTAATTAAAACAATTGACGGGTGGAAAATTATCTATATTATAGATACAAGGAGAAAGAACTGTGGGATTTAGTGTGTAAAATCTACTAATATCTTTGAAATTCTGAGTATGTTTGAAAAATAGAGGGTGTAATTGCATCCAGATACCGTAATACACCCAACCAATTGAAAGTTATTCTACAACTAGTCAGGCTTATTGTGCCTCTGTTTTTAAAAGAAAGAAGAATTAAAAATCGGTTTTTGGAAATGCAGTAAATATTGTTTTTATAAACTATGTGGGTCAATAATCTTTAACCCATCAATATTTTTAAAGTCTGAGATATTGCGAGAGATTGGAACTAAATCAAAGACTAATGCCGTAGCTGCAATGATGGCATCGGGTAATTTAGTTTTGCGTTTTTTACGGATTTCAATAGTAGCTTCTACTACATTGTCTGTTAAATTCCAAACAGTAGCATCATTAATGAAATTAGAAAGAGTTTTGTTATGTTCATCAAGGGAATTAAAGCCCAATAATTCAATTTTGGTTACTACCGAAATATTTTGAATGACATCAATAATGCCATTCAAAAAATTCATTCCTAAAGCATGAAGTTTATTGCCCAGGTAATCAATTACTGCATTGGTACAAATTAAATACTGCGGTTGTTCCATTCGTTTCGGCTTTGTGTTACGTAATTTTGAAGTTCGTCAGCCACATCAGATGGTAGTTTTCCAGCATACTTTTCAGAAAGTTTTTGCTGTGGTTGAATATTTTTTTTAAGAACTTTGATAATATTTAAATCTTCCAAATCCTCTAAAAGCTTGTAGGCCTTTTGATTATTGATTTGTACTAAAACTGTTTCCATCCTTAAATTATTTTAATAATGTCAAAATTTAAAATCTGTACCTGACTTTATCAAAAGAATAACTGGTGCCCCTTTTTACACTGTATTCATACATTCGCAAGTATCATTCCTTTATTTCAATTACCTTAAATTCAGTTCTCCTATTGGTCTGATGCTCTTCCTCGGTGGTAGCATTGGCGATGATCAATTGACGTTTTCCATAGCCCTTGGCTACTAGTCTGCTTTCATCAATTCCCTGTGAAACAATATAAGCCACAGCTGATTCTGCTCTTCTTTGTGATAAGGCGTCATTATAGGAATCACTTGCCCTATCATCTGTGTGCGAACTCAGTTCAATCCTGATGGAAGGATTATCCTTAAGGATTTTGACCAGTTTGTTCAACTCCAATGCCGCATCAGGCCTGATATCGGCTTTATCCAAATCATAATAGATGTTATCCAACACGATGGATCTTTCCAGAATCAGTGGTTCCAATACTATAGTGGTATCCAAAGTTACATTGGTTACTTCCTGAATAAGGTCTTCTGTTCTTGGAGTTTTGCCGATTGTGCTATAAGTTATACTTTTTGTAAAATATCCGCTTTTAGAGGCAATAATAGAAAAATCCTGATTAGGTGTCAATGTAAATCTTAACCTGCCGTTTTGGTTTGAAAAATCACCGCCAATATTTTTGCTGGTATTATCATAGAGTACCACCCGTGTCTGGGGAAGGATTTTCTCTGCCCCACTATCATCAATTTCTTTAGTAGTTACATTAAGCAACACATTGACTATTTTTGGTTTTGGGGTTTTATCTTCAAAATAGTAAATGTCATCATCTCCCATTCCCCCTTCTCTGTTGGAAGATAGAAATCCTTCGGTGGGATATTTGGTGAAGAAAATGCCAAAATCATCGGCGACAGTGTTGATATTTTGTCCAAGGTTTTTTACCACCCAGCCCTGTTCAGTATTTTCAGCTACGAATAGATCCAATTTCCCAAAACCGGCATGACCGTCGGAAGCAAAGAAAAGTTTGCCATCAGGGGCGACATAAGGAAACATTTCATTGCCAGAGGTATTAATAGGAACTCCAAGCCTAACAGCATTTCCGAAATCCCCATTGGCTAATTTAGTGGCTTTGTAAAGGTCAAATCCACCCAGCCCATCAGGGCGCAATGAGGCGAAGTATAATTCATTTCCATCCGGACTAAAGGTAGGTGTGGTATTGGTATAAAACTCATCCTCATTGACAGGCATCCAAATCGGCTGGGTAAAACCTCCCCCTCTAAAATAGGAGGCAAAAAGCTGAACATCAGGCAAATCTTTGGGAGATCTTGAATTGGCCCTTGCATAAATTAAAGTATTACCATCAGGGCTGATGGCTAAAGAGCCTTGATTGAGATTGTCTTCATTTCGGAATTCGGGTAAGGCCTGAACATTCTGGACATCCACTTTAATTCCTTCTACCCGGGTTCTGAACATTTTCAGATACGGAGTTCCAGTTGCCAAATAAATCCCGCTACTTTGTCTATTGCTCGTGAAATACAAAAACCCTTCATTGACTATCGGAGAATATTCAGCTAAGGGTGTATTCAATAGCTTATAATTTTCAACTTCCATAAAAGGAAAATAGTCTTCAATTTCCTCCAGTTTATTCAAATTGTCTATTTCCCTGTTCAGTACTTTCAGATAGTTGTCATCTAGGGTCAGATTTTTGGCTTTTGAATAAGCTTCTTTTGCTTCTTCATACTGACCTTGGCTTTTCAGGCTTTGACCAAGCCTAAAATATGTATCAAAAGTTTCCTCTTCCAAAGCCACTTTTTCATAGTATGGTTTGGATTGTTCTATCCGATTGGTCAAGCGGTAGCTCTCTGCCACATAAAAATTAGCCTCTTTGTTTTCAGGGTCTTCTTCCAATATCTTGGAAAAAGAACTGATGGCAAGCTGATAATCTCCTTCTAGAAACTGGCTTTGTCCTTTTTGGTACAAACTGGTGCAGGAACTAATCAATAAGACCGTCAAAACCAGATATACAGCAATATGCTTCATGGGTATTGTCAATAGGTTATTCTCAATGATTTAAATATAGGACATTAATCAAATTAATTCGCAAAGTATTTGTTCAGCCAACTTTCTTTTGCACTGATCAGCCATTTGTTTTCAAGGTCTGATTTTTTCTGAACTATAGGATTCAATACGGTAGTATCTGCCTGTAAGACTCCTTCTTCCACCTTTGATTTGATTCCAAACAAGGGACTAACCTCCAAGGAATCCCTATCAATCAAATAAGATATTTTCCCTTGATTGAGCAGGTCTATGGACAGTTTGTTTTCGATTTCCTTGAGTATCCTGACCGAACTGTCAATGGAACAACCACTAGCGCCCAACTGACTTTCATCAACCGATAGAATAATGACCTGATCGAACCGGATATCATAAGATGTCGGCATCAATGCACCATGCGTATTCCATTTATTACAGAAATCGGCGAGAACATCACGGATGTATTCTTTCTCTTTAGGGTCTAACTTTCTGTCTGATTGGTAAACCCAAACCCTCGCATGGTCCGGCATCTGATTAAATGGTAAATACATATGTTAATTATTTAAACTTCCCAAAATAAGGGGATTTCAGTCAAATTAGTTCTATTTATTAACGGAGAAAAGAGTGGATTGGGTACATTTCAAAAATTAAAGTTTGAAAAATCCATTGTTTTAAAATTCTCCTTTCTTGAATTCACAAAGTTGAAATGTGAATTTTCATATTCTCCTTATAAAATGATTAAAGAGAATTCGAATTTTGTCATGGGGTATATACCAAATATTGTCAATATAAATGGTCTAACGCATTGATTTAAAGAGTGATCATAAAAGCTTGTATTGGCAATACAAGCTTTCTAGAGAATTGAAACGTAAATGGAAAATTAATCCCAAAATTTACTCTTCCAGTAAGTAGAAGGATCTCCACAGAAGTGCTCTGGAATTTGAAATAAAAAAGTTTTACCAAAATCAAATGCCCATATCCTTAGCCAACATTTCTGCCAAATCATATACCTTCACATCATGCTCTCTTTCCTTATTTTTCACCCCATCCGACATCATCGTCAGGCAGAAGGGACATCCTACAGCTATAGTAGTTGCGCCGGTAGCCAAGGCTTCTTCGGTTCTTTCGATATTAATGTCTTTCTTGCCGGATTCAGGTTCTTTGAACATCTGCGCACCACCAGCCCCACAGCAAAGCCCTTTGGTGCGGCATCTTTTCATTTCCACCAATTCTACATCCAAGGCTTTAATTACTTCCCTTGGCGCTTCATATACATCATTCGCACGCCCTAAGTAGCAGGAATCATGAAAGGTGATCTTTTTCCCTTTAAATTCGCCTCCTCCTTTTAAAGTTATCTTTCCTACATTGATCAATTGCTGTAGGAATTGGGAATGGTGCAATACTTCATAACTACCGCCCAGAGCAGGATATTCATTTTTGATGGTATTGAAACAGTGAGGGCAGGCGGTCACTACTTTTTTGATGTCGTAGCCGTTCAAGACCTGAATGTTTGCTACGGCCTGCATCTGAAACAGGAATTCATTTCCAGCTCTTCTTGCCGGATCTCCGGTGCAAGCCTCTTCAGTTCCCAATACTGCAAAATCCACTCCAACCTTATTGAGTATTTTGACAAAAGCTTGGGTTACAGTTTTATATCGATCATCAAAAGATCCAGCACAACCAACCCAAAAAAGAATTTCTGGGCTTTTGCCGGAAGCGGCCATTTCGGCCATGGTGGGTACTTTATATGTTGACATTTTTTTAGATATGAGATGTGAGATTTGAGACCTGAGATAAAAGTAATTGAACTTCTTGTGTCTATTTACTTTATTTCTTCCTCTTTCACTTTATCCGCCCAATTAAACCTGTCAGTTGGGGGGAATTTCCAAGGAGAAAAGGAGGTTTCCATATTTTGGAACATGGCATTCCATTGGGCAGGAGAGGCGGACTCTTCCATAGATACATATCTTCTGAGTTGTAATATAATGGATAGCGGATCAATATTGATAGGACAAGCTTCCACGCAGGCATTACAGGATGTACACGCATTGATTTCTTCTTTTGTGATATAGTCGCCCAAGAGTGATTTGCCATCTTCCAGACCTTTTCCACCGGAATCAATACTTTTTCCGACTTCCTCAGCCCGGTCACGTACATCCATCATGATTTTTCTTGGAGAAAGTTTTTTGCCTGTGATATTCGCCGGACATTCTGAAGTACATCTGCCGCATTCTGTACAGCTATAGGCGTTCATGACATTGACCCAAGTCAGGTCATTGATGTCTTTGGCACCAAATCTCCCGATTACTGCTGGAGTTTCTGGATTGTTTTCTGAAGCAATTCCCAACATCATATTTACCTCATTGGTGACTTCGGGCATATTGACCATTTCACCTTTTGGATTCAGATTGGAATACCAGGTATTGGGGAAAGCCAGAAAAATATGCAAATGCTTGGAGTAGGTTACATACACTGCAAAACCCAAAATGCCTGTAATATGAAACCACCAAGCAAATCTTTCAATAAATATCAAAGCCGAATCTGTCATGCCTTCAAACAAAGGCTGAATCATACTACTAAAAAATAGACCATTGAGCAAAGTGTAATGACCTATTCCACGAGCTGCCAAAATCTGATCCGTCGCATTCATAGTCAGGATTGCGAACATAAGGATGATTTCGATTATCAAGATCAGATTGGCATCTAAAGAAGGCCATCCTTTCATTTCCGGTTTGGTAAACCTTTCCACTTTCATCACATTTCTACGGATCAGAAATGCCACACAGGATACCAAAACAGCAATAGCCAAGAATTCAAAGATATTCATTGCCACTCCATAAGCTGCACCCAAAAATGGGGCGAAAATCCTATGGCTTCCGAAAATACCGTCGATGACAAATTCAAGCACTTCAAGATTGATGATAACAAAGGCCACATAAATCAATAGGTGGAGAAAAGCGGGTACAAATCTCTTGAACATCTTCTGTTGTCCAAATGCTACCAAGAGCATGGTTTGCCAGCGCTCTCCAGGATGGTCATTCCGGGTTTCACCTTTGCCGAGAAATATGTTTCTTCTTAAATACTTTATCCTTTTTGACAGAATATAGGCTGCCGAGGCGAAAACAAGTAGAAAAACCAATTGGGGTAAAATGCTCATATTGTTCGTTTTAGCGTTTTTTGGTCGGGTTTACATTAATTTTTTTTTCAAATGGTTTGCTTGAAAGGTTCAAATATCTACCTTTGCATCACTTTATCAGAAACGGTGATATAGCTCAGTTGGTAGAGCATCGGACTGAAAATCCGTGAGTCGGTGGTTCGAGTCCACTTATCACCACAAGCCCCTTTGCAAAGAGGGGCTTTTTTTATGTCCAAATTTAAATCCAAAGCAGTTGTTGAAGAATTCATTTTCCCTAATTTGAAAGTGGCAAAATAATAAATAGTAGGCATGCATACTATTTTTATCTATAATTTAAAATCAGTCTAATTTCTGCTTTTTTTTCCAAATTGCTGTAACATTTCAAATTTCCAATCATCATCTACCTGAATGAAGACATTTTTTGAAGCAAATATATGGACGCTAAAAAACAAACTCTACAGAATGGCATACCTCTGGGTGAAAGACAGGGATGTAGCCCAAGATGTGTTGCAGGCTGTTTTTGAAAAAGCATGGCAAAGAAAAGAGGAGCTTCAGAAAATGGATAATCCAACCGGATGGTTGGTAAAAAGCTTAAAAAACGAAAGTCTTCAATATTTTCGATCGATCAAAAAAATTGAACCAATTGAGGGTATTGATTTTCAGGCAGGGATTGAGGAGGATAAAGAGGGGTTATCTGAACGTGTGAATTTGGTATTTCAATTCTTGGAAAAGTTACCTGATAAACAGCGGGAAATCTTTGAGTTAAGGGAAGTAGAAGGTTTGACTTATGAAGAAATTGCTGAATATCTTGAAATAAGTCTGGATCAGGTTAAGGTCAATTTGCATAGAGCAAGAAAAGCATTACGGGACTATTTTATAGTTAGAAATGAAAAATCAACTGGATAAATTATTTGACAAATACTGGGCGGGTGAAACTTCTCCTGAAGAGGAAAAAATCCTTAGGGACTTGCTTTTGCATTCTGAAGGTTATGAAGCGGAAAAGGATTTTTTTCTTGGATTGGCAGAAATCGCTGCAATCGAAGAAAATACCCTCACTTTGGAAAAACCGAAGAGAAAAATCGGTTTTCCGAGATGGCTGAGTATTGCTGCTTTGTTTTTGGTATTTCTTGTTGCGGGGGTTATAATTCATCAAAACCTTCAAAAAGAGGCTGAGGAAGAGGCTTATGAAAAAGTGATGAATGCATTTGCTCTGATCAATGAAAATATGCAAAAAGGTACGGGAAACTTGGAATTGATGCAGGATTTCAGGCATCTCAAAACCACTCAGGAAATTTTCGAAATTAAAGAAACAAAGTAAACGATATGAAAGGAAGTATTTTATTCATCGCTTTATACCTGATAGTTTCGGGATTACAGGCGCAGGACGATGCCATTATGAGGTTTTTTTCCAAATATATGGAAGATGACCGCTTTTCCAGGGTATATATCAGTCCCAAAATGATGCAGATGGCAGGAGGATTTTTGAAATCTGAAGGTGAAGGTGCTGACAAAGACGCAGCTGATTTGGGTGAATTGATCACTAAAGTGAGAGGGATAAGGATTTTAACAGCTGACAGTATAAATGGGAAACCGCTTTATACAGAAGCTATGAAAACGCTTACAAAGAACAAATATGAAGACCTGATGGATGTACAGGATAAAAGTTCCAGCGTGAAATTCATGGTTCGGGAAGAAGGGGGAAAAGTGAAAGAGCTGTTGATGATTACAGGTTCATCTGAGAGTTTTGCCCTACTGAGTATGCTGGGTGATTTCACCTATCAGGATTTAAATATTTTGGCAGATAAGACCAATATGCCTGGCATGAAGGAATATAAAAGTGGAAATACAAACAAATGAAAATCATATAAACCAACTAAAAAATGAAAAATTTAACCTTATTGCCGTTTTTCTTTATTTTGAGTACAGTTGCTTTTTCGCAAAGCAAAAGTGTGGAAGCGCTTTATCAAAAGTACAAGTCCAATGATGACTTCTTCCATATGGATGTTGGAGGAAATTTTATGAATTTTGCCAAAGGATTCAATGTGAAATTGGATGAAGCCGAGATGGAAGGAATTGTTCAATCCTTGGAAAGAGTAAAATTATTTAAATTACCAGAGAATAGTCCAAATGGGAAAGCCGAATTCAAAACACTCCATAAGGCCTTGGAAAAAGAAAAGTATGAAATAATGCTTGAAGCCAGCGATAAGGGAAATGGGATATTTATTTTTACCAAGGGCAATAAACTGATCAGTGATGTTGTAGTGCTCCTAAATGATAAAGAGGGAGACCTGATGGTAGTGGAATTGCAGGGTAATTTTGATTCTAAAGCATTGGCTGATGCTGGAAAAGCTATCCGATAGATAAAAAAACTATAGTTTGAATGTTTGATAATAGCGTGGTAGAAATAAATACCACGCTTTATTTTTTATATTTTGTTATGATGTATTGAATATTTTTTTCTTCCATGTCAGAAAATCTTTGGACAAAATTTTAATTGGTTTTAGTAAAGAATAGTTAAAATATTTTTACCATGGCATCGATTCCGAAAAAATTTTATATAATTATTAAATCCGTAAAAATTATTTTATTTTTTTGAATAATCATCAATAAAACATAATATATTTTGTAATATTTGTAATTATAAAAAATTTGGTCTAGGTTTGTATCGAAGTCATTCCACAATATGGCTTAATTCTTCCCAAGGTAACCGGCCTCACATTGTTTGAAATAGGGAAAATCCCTAAGAGGTAATTCAAGACAAAAATTTCTAAAACCTATTAACTATTATTACCATGAAAAAAGTAATCATTGCACTCATCTTTGCAGTTGGCGTTTCAGTAAGCGCTATAGCAAACACGTCAGGTTCAGAGGAACTTGAGAAAAAAGCGGT
>CAZLJT010000042.1:0-3877 GCA_964559905.1 uncultured Aquiflexum sp. | reverse complement strand
TTGAGGCCGAGGCCGCCGCCGAAGCGGTTACGGAGTAAGCACCATGGCAAACACGACAAGTTCGGCGGAACTTGAGAAAACAGCGGTATCCCTTAAAAAAGTGGATCAAAACAAAGTCCAACTATTCTACGGTCTCAATGAAGAAAGTACAATATTGGTAAAAGTCTATGACGAAAATCGTTACTTGGTGCAGAAAGACAGAACTGTATCCAAAAATGCGTTTGCCAAATACTATGATTTTTCCCAATTGGCTCCGGGTATTTACACTGTAGAGCTTTATTCCAACAATGAATTGTTGGATAAAATGGACATGGACACACGTAGGACAGAGGTTACGCCAATTGTCTATTCAAAATTGGAGAAAGTTGAATTCAATAAATTCAAACTGCTTGTAAATTCAATATTGGCTTCAGATATGATTGTAGAGGTCTATGAAAATGACAGATTGATCTATGAAGAAAAATTTGAAAATGTAAGCGGTTTTCATAAGCTCTATAAAATTCAAGGGGTAAGCCCGACTTCAAGACTGGAGTTTTTTGTAAGAACAAGCGATGGCTTCAAAAATGTGCTGACAGCCAGATAAACTAAACCACCAACAAATATGAAAGGCCACGATGCAGATCGTGGCCTTTTGTGATTTTACAGGAGTACGGTTTATTTTAAAGTATTTTCAAATTGATTACGTAGTTAGTCCCACTCTGAAATAGGAAATGCCGGAGTTTGAAGATTTGGAATATGATAATTAAAAAAAATTGATATTCTCATGGTAAATTTTTTTTGTCAAAAACTTTAAATATAATTTCAGCACTAAGTTCTTAAAGTTTCTTTATTAATATTTCAAATTTTTGAAACAGCCCGGCACTGACTGCTCCTGCTGATATGCAAAGGGAATTAGGATTTATTGATTTTCCTTAAAAATACTCCGCTAAAACTATGACAAGACATTACCTTAAAATTTATCCTGCAATCTTTTTTCTTACCACTTCTACTTTATTTGGACAATCACATGAAAATTTGAAATTGCCAGCACCTAAAAGATTCATTGATAAAGTGGAAGTATTTGCGGGTCCAAATTTATCTTTCAATCACGGGAACAAATTTATAGAGAACTACAAAGACGAAAATGTCAGGAATACTCGATTACTCAAACCAGGATATTCATTTGGCATTGGAGGTTATCATCCATTAGCAAACCGTTTAGACTTAAATGTTCGACTACAATTCGAACAAAAGGGCACAAAGAATGAGTTGAATACTCCTACTTTTTCTGATGGAAGAATTACAAGTGCAGACAATTATTCATTCAACTATTTAACAATTATAGCAGCACCACAAATAACAATTGATAGAAAAATGAATTTTGTTATATCAGCAGGTATCTACTATAGCAAGGTAAAGGAAATTAAAGGTGCAAGCAAATTGTCTGACACAAACGGAACTGTCAACAGTGAAGGCTCATTTAGTGGTAGGTATTTTTATGATTTGAGTGACGACGGAATAAGGCAAGGATTTGCATGGATGCCTAACTTAAGTAGTATTGAAGAAAACGATTTCGGTATTGTAGCATCGGTTGGTTACAAAATTCCTCTTAAAGATAATCATATAATCTTAGTTCAGATTCAAGATAGCTTCGGCATTCAAAACATTAACAAAAATAATCCCTATGGTCTGGAAGAGAGAAATCACTCAGTAAACTTCATTATTAACTACATCTTCAAATTACCATCTAAATAATAAAGCTTATGATAAAATACTTTACCCCTTTTGTTCTGCTGTTATCAAGTTTGGTATTAAATGCCCAGACAATTACCAAGCAAACTTCATCTACGGTCTCTGGGACAGTTTGTCCAGGTTCATCGACTTCGTATGAAGTAAATGTTCCAGGTGGTCTGACAAGCTGCCAAATTGTTTGGTCAGCCACTAATGGTCAAGTCACACAGGATGCCAATAATCAACGTAAAGCCACAGTGGTATGGGCTGATACACCCGGGGCATCAGGTACTGTTACTGCGACATTCACTAATTGCAGCAATGAAAATAGCAATGGTACTTCTGCAAGTAAAACTGAATTAATCCTCTCTGTCAAAAACCAATCCTGGGGCCCGTATGGTTCATCAATAAACTTAGATTATTGCACTAAGGCACAGGTCAATCTGACAGTTCCCCGCATGTATGTGCAGGGCACAGGCGGGATTGGAAACCTCCCCAGGTAGAAGTTGCTTATGCGTGGACATTGCCGGGTGGTTGGAAAGAAGTGGGCACCGGCAGGACAGGATCTTTCGGTACTTCAACAAATTTTGTCAGTATAGAGCCCATTGGATGTTCGCTGCCGGGCGATGTTACTGTTTTTGGAACACTTGCCGGTGCAGGTCCATTTTGTGGCGCCTCAGAGAAATCCGCCACCGCCACCATCAAATTGAACAGCCCGAATCCTGTAGCTACGGTCAGCCCACAATCCGGCTATACCGGTGGGTCAGCCTGTAACGTCACGCCTGTTACTTTTTATGCATCTACAAGTCCGTATCTTGGCTGCATAAGTAGTTATAACTGGACCTATCCTCCTAGCTGGTCCTTGGTAAGTCAAAGTGGTAGTTCAATTACATTAAGGCCAAGCGGCAAACAGGCGGATGCCAATCCAATCAAAGCCACCGTAAATTTTTCCTGCGGTTCATCGGTAAGTAGCGAGTACAAACCAACCTACTCTCAGCCGGTAATCAGCGGCCCTGACCTCATTTGTAGTACAGGGACCTTCACCTTACAGAACGCAAGTAGCGCTTCGGTCACATCCTGGACTTCATCAAACACACAAGTGCTGACCATCAATTCATCCGGCGTAGTGAGCCGTGTTGGAAGTGCCAGTGGGTCAGTAACCCTTAAAGCAACGTTATCATGTGATGTGCCACCGGTCGAAAGGACTATCTGGGTAGGCAATCCTCCTGCTGATGCCAATACCTTGATCTGGTCCGGAACAAGAGGTCTCAACCCGGTCAGCACCAGTCCGGGAGCGATGTATACTTTTAATGTTGATGCAGTTCAGACAGCGAGTTCTTACACCTGGATATTGCCACCGGGATTTAGTGTCTGGGGCGGCTCCGCGACCACAACCGATCCCAGAATCTATATAGAAACATCATCAACAAGCGGCACTTATGTCCTTTATTGCCGGGTGAATAATGCCTGTGGCTTCAGCTGGACAAATAGTTTGACCATTAATAATGGCACAGGCGGAGGTGGAGGCGATTGTCCACCGGGAGTTTCACCTCCCTGCAAACCCGGAGGACCTGTACCATTGAGCGTTTACCCTAATCCTGCATCCTCAGATCTGACTATTGAGATTGGGGAAAGTGATAAGGAAAACCTGGCAGGCCGGTCAAATCATGCTTCAGATAGGTATGAAATCAGTGTGCAGCTTTTTGACAACTTGGGGAAATTGAGGAAATCCGGCAGGTCAAAAAGCGGAAAATTGGCACTGAATACCAGTGACCTCCCCGATGGATTTTACATACTAAGTATTACTACTCCATGGTCAGAAGAAATCAGACATATCAATATCAGGCATTAACTTCTAAGCAAAAGAACTTAACGTAATTTGCAAATAGCCAAACAAAAGAAAGGCCACGATCCAGATCGTGGCCTTTTGTAATTATATGCGCCTGGATTATAAAAAGTATTTCAATTTGACCACTTCTTTTTCACTTAGGAACCTGAACTTCCCTCTTGGGAGGTCTTTTTTGTCCAAACCTGCATACATCACTCTATCCAATCCGACAACCTCATAACCCAAATGGGCAAATATCCTTCTTACAATCCTGTTCTTTCCCACATGGATTTCAAGGCCAAGAATAGTTCTGTCTTTGGAGAGCACCTGTAAATCATC
>CAZLJT010000041.1:0-19044 GCA_964559905.1 uncultured Aquiflexum sp. | reverse complement strand
GATCAGAAAACGAGAATATCCGTCAAATAGCTTCTGCTTTTCCCCAAAGCAAAATCGTATCTCGAGGAAACGAAATCCGGATACAAGGACGTGCACCCGAAATACTCCGAATCAATGATCTTCTAAATATGCTTTTACAGCATTTCCATAGATTTGGACAGGTCACGCCTGACAATGTCAAGGAATATATTGCACTGGAAGGGGCACCTTTTGAGGAAAACCAAAAAGATGATGTCATTTTATATGGTAACAAAGGTCTGGTGGTTAAACCCAAATCTGCTAATCAGAGAAAACTCGTTGAATCTGCCTTTAAAAATGACCTGGTTTTTGCTCTTGGACCAGCCGGAACGGGGAAAACTTATATCGCTGTAGCGATTGCTGTCAGGGCATTGAAAAACAGAGAGGTAAAAAGGATCATCATAACCAGGCCTGCTGTGGAAGCCGGGGAAAATCTGGGATTTTTGCCAGGAGACTTGCAGGAGAAGCTTGATCCTTATTTAAGGCCCATTTATGATGCGCTTTCTGATATGGTTCCACCTGAAAAACTGAAGTATTACCAAGAGACTAGGGTGATTGAAATTGCCCCTTTGGCATACATGAGAGGAAGGACACTCCATGATGCCTTTGTGTTGCTGGACGAAGCACAAAACACTACCAGTGAACAGATCAAGATGTTTTTGACCAGAATGGGACCTAATTCCAAGGTAATCATTACTGGAGATCAGACACAGGTGGATTTACCCAATAGACAGAAATCAGGACTGAAAGAGGCACTCCATGTTTTGAGAGATGTGAAAAACATCGGTATTGTAAGCCTTAGCGGTAAAGATGTCATCCGACATAAATTGGTCAAATCAATCATAGAAGCGTACGAAAAAGATGAAGCCCAAAGAGAAGAAAGAAGATCAGCTAATCCAAGTAGAAAAAGTTCTGACGAAGGAGCAGCTTAACACCGTTTTCAAAATCAGAGAGGATGTTTTTGTCATAGAACAAGAGGTCGATCCTTCTGAAGAATATGACGAGTTTGAATCCACATCCACTCATTTTCTTGCCAAAATCGGTGAGCAGCCTGCCGGGACTGCCCGTTGGAGATTTACAGATAAAGGGGTGAAGTTGGAAAGATTTGCAGTTTTGAAAGATATGAGAGGAGCAGGAGTTGGCTATGCCCTGGTCCGGGCAGTCTTAAATGACATTGCAGCAAGCCCTGAAGCCAAAGACAAAAAGCTCTATATGCATGCCCAATTGGATGCCATGCCTCTGTACTCAAAATTTGGATTTTGCAAAGTTGGACCAATGTTTGAAGAATGTAATATACAACATTTCAAAATGGAGTTATATTTGTAATTCAAAAAATATTTCAATATTTGAAATTAAATATTTAATTATGAAAAAACTATTGTTTTTAATTGCATTTATGTCCGTGTTGAGCCCCATTGCCAATGCTCAGTCGCTAGAAGATCCCAAGGGTGAAATAAGACTGAATTTTCTTAATACAATACTTCTAGGTTCTGTGGAATTGGGATATGATTTCTTTGTGGGACATGACCAGTCAGTAGGCGTTGAGTTACATCTTAATGATAGATTTGGGTATAGTTCATCAAAAGGAGATAGGAGTTTTTCAGCTACTTCTGTCCTCATTTCCTACAATTTTTTCTTTGCAGGTGATGAAAATGGCAAAATGTATATCTCTCCTTACTTTAAATACAGATTTGGAGATTTTACCGATAAAGTAGATAATATCACAGAAGTTACAAGCCTGAATAGCGGCTATCTTGGTTTATTAGGTGGATATAGATGGAATTATAATAATTTCGCTTTCGGTCCCTTTGCAGGAATTGGGAGAGGCTTTTCTGAACCTGTCAATGATAAGTTTTCAGCAGTGGAATTTAAAGCAGGCTTTAACGTTGGTTACAGATTCTGAAAAAAATTAAACGTTTAATATTAACCAAAAGGAGTCAGTGATGACTCCTTTTTATTTTTTTATCAGTATTTTAATGGGAAATTTTTAACCCATGCGCTTCTCGGAATTTCCTTTTTTAAGGTACCTGGTTTTCTTTATTATAGGAATAATGATTTATCCCTATACTTCTCTTTTTTCAGTTCGGGCGATAATATTTGCTATACTTACTTGCTATATTCTATATCTGATTTGTATTATCCTGAATATCAATAGAAAATCCTTTGGGTTTAAACCTTTGTTACCTGGAATAGCTTATCTTCTTTTGATTCTTTGTGGGGCTTTATTCAGTTATCTAAGAGACATCAGAAACCAACCCTATCAATTGATCAATGCAGGATCTGAAATCAAATCTTATTTGGGGGTTGTGATGTCTTTGGATGAGCCAAAATCCAACTCGATAGCTAACAGGGTCTCTGTAAAAAAAGTGTTTGATGGGGAAATGTTGTTGGATATAGAAGGGGAGGTTTTGATTTATCATAGATCTGAGGAAGAACTTCGGCCTGGGGATTTGATATGGATAACGGGAAGCCCTCAGCTGATTCAAAAGCCAAAAAATCCAAAGGAATTTGATTACAGTCTATTTATGATGAGACAACAAATTTCCCATCAGCATTTTATTGGGGATAACTTTGAAAGAATAGGCTGGGTATCTGAGAGACCTATTGAGAATTTTTTCATTAGCCTTAGATCGAGGGTCATGAATAGTATGGATAAATTTTTTATCGACCAAAATAGCAATCAGATTGCCAAAGCACTTTTATTGGGTCAAAAGAAGAATCTTGAAAAAGAGGTTAGCGAAGCCTATGTGACCGCGGGAGCTATGCATATTCTGGCAGTTTCGGGATTGCATGTGGGAATTATTTATGGCTTCTTTTTTCTATTCGTTAAGCCATTTAGGCTTCCGGTTACAAAAAGGGTGATTTATTTGTCGGCCATCATTTTGTTGATATGGTGCTATGCCCTGCTGACTGGAATGTCTCCTTCAGTCATGCGGGCAGCGACCATGTTTTCATTGATGGCTTTGGCACAGATGAAATCCAGAAGTCCCTCTATTTTCAATGCCATTGCATTATCAGCCATGATTTTACTGGTATATGATCCATTTTTGATATATGCTGTAGGATTTCAACTTTCTTATATAGCATTATTGGGGATTATCATCATTCAGCCCTTATTGGTCCGTAGCTGGATTCCAAAAAACAAAATCTTAGAATACGTGTGGCAGATTACCACTGTGGGATTAGCAGCACAATTGGCCACTTTTCCCATTTCAGCATATTACTTTCACGTTTTCCCATCCTATTTTATTTTATCCAATCTTATAGCTATTCCGGGTGCATTTTTGATTATGTCTTTTGGTGTTCCCTTTATGGTTTTTGCGCAAGTCCCGTTTTTGGGTCAATGGCTTTCCTGGGTGACTGATAAACTGATATTTGTAGTGAATACCCTTATTTTTTGGATTCAGGATCTGCCCTATTCAAGAATCTCCGAAATCAGTTTATCTTCCTTTTCTATTTTTATTTATTGGTTGTTGTTGGTTTTGATGATTGTATTGTGGATCAATCCAGGCAAAAAGCCGGCAGTAGCTTTTTTGCTAGTTCTTATCTTTTTTGGAGTTATTAGAATTCTTAATTCAATTGAGGATAAAAACAGACAAGAACTCTTGTTTTATTCCATAGACAAGGGATTGGCGGTTGATTTTATTTCAGGGACCAATCTTTTTTATCTGGATGATGGTTCCTCAGGAGATATCAGCTATAAAGTCCAACCCAACAGGACTGCTTTGGGAGCAAAAGCCCATTATCCATTGAAGGTATTACAAAAAGAAAATCAATTAAAAATCCCGATGCCTGATCCGGGACTGGATATTGATCTTTTAGGCAGGTCAATTTCATTTTCTTCTTTGGGCAAGACTGGGTCGATTTATGAATGGAACACAATTAAATGGGAACAAATAATGCCAAAGGATACTTTGAGTATAGGTGGGAATGCCCTGAAAGTCCGATTTAAATGAAACGAATTTTGGAAGAGCAAATCCTGTAGTCTATCTTTCTTATTATAAAGAACTGCAATCATATCACACAAAAAGAAAGGAATGGACAATCCCATCAATACCTTCACCTCAGAGAGAATAGGCTTTATTGAACTCAATAGACCTGAAAAAAGAAATGCATTGAATGCGGAAATGGTTGAATCTATCAAATCGGCCCTGATCAGCTTCAATGAAAATAAAGAGGTCAAAGTCATTGTAATTAAAGGTACGGGGAAAGTTTTTTGTTCTGGGGCTGATTTGGCATATCTGCAATCTTTGAAATCCAATACCTATGAAGAGAATCTGGAAGACAGCCGCAATCTCAAGGATTTGTTTTATTTGATATACACATTGCCTAAAGTGGTGATAGCCCAAATCCAAGGACATGCCTTGGCAGGCGGATGTGGATTGGCAACGGTCTGCGATTTTTCATTCACTGTTCCTGAAGCCAAATTTGGTTACACAGAAGTGAAAATTGGTTTTGTCCCTGCTATTGTTAAAGTGTTTTTAATCAGGAAAATCGGTGAGGGAAAAGCCAGACAATTGCTGTTAGATGGTGATTTGATTGATGCAGGAGAAGCCATGGATATGGGGTTAGTTAATTGGGTGGTCAATCAAAATGAACTGGAAGAAAGAGTTTTATCCTACGCACAAAAACTGATAAGGAATAATTCGGGTGAGTCTTTGGCGCTTACCAAAGAAATGATCGCCAGAGTTCAGGAAAAAAAATTGGAAGAAGGGTTGGAATATGCAGCCTCCATGAATGCAAAAGCCAGAAGTACAACAGATTGCCAGAGAGGCATTGCTGCTTTTTTAAATAAAGAATCGATAAGTTGGTAAGTTGAAAGAAAAAGTCCAAAATATTCTCCAGTCAGTTTTTGGATTCAGTGATTTTCGTCCTGTTCAGTTGGAAATTGTGCTTTCTGTACTGGAAAAAAAAGATAGTTTGGCGCTATTGCCGACTGGAGGGGGGAAGTCGGTTTGTTTTCAGGTACCCGCTTTGGCCATGGATGGTATTTGTATTGTAGTCAGTCCTTTGATAGCCTTGATGAAGGATCAGGTGGATAATCTCAGAAAGAAAGGAATATTGTCAGCAGCTATTTACTCCGGGATGGGTAAAAGACAAATTGATACAATTTTGGACAATTGCATTTATGGGAACTATAAGTTTTTGTATGTATCTCCGGAAAGATTGAAAACAGAGATTTTTTTAGAGCGATTCAAAAAGATGAAAGTCAATCTGATAGCTGTTGATGAAGCCCATTGTATTTCACAGTGGGGTTATGATTTTCGCCCACCCTACCTGGAAATAGCCAAAATCCGTGAATTTCATCCCTATATACCTTGTTTGGCCCTGACAGCTTCTGCAACTCCGAAAGTAAAGGAAGATATTATTGACAAGCTTCAGTTAAAAAACCCAGGGGTTTTTGTCAAATCCTTTTCAAGGAAAAATCTCAGCTATTCAGTGAGGATGGTTGAAAACAAATTGGAAAAGGCTATTGAAATACTCAGGAAAGTCCCTGGTAGTGCCATCATTTATGTAAGGAACCGGAAAGGAACTAAGGAAATTGCATCAGTCCTGAATCAGAGTGGGGTATCCGCGACATTTTATCATGCGGGGTTGGATAATAAGATCAGAGAACAAAGACAGCATGATTGGAAGCAAAACCGGGTGAGGGTCATGGTAGCGACCAATGCTTTCGGGATGGGTATCGACAAGCCGGATGTGCGGCTGGTGGTCCATATAGACCTTCCTGAAAACCTTGAAAATTACTATCAGGAGGCAGGCCGAGCAGGAAGGGATGAAAAAAAAGCTTATGGGGTTTTGCTTACCAATGACCAGGATCTGAATACCTTGATAGAAAAGGCCATGATGGCTTATCCACCGATAGAATTCCTTAAGAAAGTATATCAGTGTCTGGCAAATTACTTTCGCATGGCTGTCGGAAGTGGTTTTATGGAAAGTTATGATTTTGAAATCGCATCTTTTATCACCACATACAGCCTCGAAATGTTGCCCACTTACAATACATTGAAAGTTTTGCAGGAGGAAGGTTTTCTGGAATTGAGCGAAAACTTTTATTCACCTTCTTCAATTCATTTTTTGGTGGACCAGAGTAAGTTATACGAGTTCCAGATTGCAAATGCCAAGCTCGATGTTCTGATCAAACTTTTGCTTAGGACTTATGGTGGGGAATTGTTTGTTGAATTTTTTAAAATTTACGAATCCAAGTTGGCAAAAAATCTCGGAGTTGATGACAAAGAGCTGATCAAACAATTGGAATATCTGGACCAGGTTGGGATATTGGCCTATGACAAAAGAAAGGATATGCCACAAATTACCTTCCTGACTGAACGGTTTGATGCGGGAAAACTACCTTTGAATAATAAGAGAATAGAAGATAGAAGACAAAATGCCATTTCAAAAGCCAAGTCAATGAGTGCTTATGTGAGAAATACCGCTGTTTGTAGGTCCAATCAGATATCTTTTTATTTTGGAGAGAATTCAGAACAGCATTGCGGTATTTGTGATGTTTGCCTGGAAAACAAAAAGTCTGATGAAGTCATCTATCAAAAAGTCAAAAATAAGATTTTTCAAACTTTAACTGATGGAAAAGAGTTTTCTATAAATACTATCAAGGAAGTTCCGGGATTGGATAATAAGAAGAGAACCATTGATGTTTTGAGAGAAATGGAGGAAGAAGGTCTGATTTATACCCTTTCTAATGGAATTTATAAAATCAAAAACTAATGGCTTCATTTATAGAAGATGTTTTGGGTAAGCTGTTTCCAAAAAAATCCAGTCCCATAAATATCAAAGAGAATTTTACTCAGACCGAATCAGAAAAGGAAAATACAGATTCTTGGTTGACCTCAGATGAAGGTGAATCACTAATTAAATTAGTTTTTAAAAATTATCATTTCAAAAAATCAGGAATTAACGCCCATCCGGAAATACATATTCTCAACTCTCCTTATGCAAATGGATTTGCTGTTTCTTATGAAAGTCCGTTTAATGAAAAAACTTTTTCCCAACTTTTCTTTGCTTTTGGAAGGCGAATGTTAGATTTGGGATATCAAAGGGTGAGTCTTGACAGAAAAATCGAAGAAATTCAGGAAAATGTCAGGACAACCGAAAAGCAATATTTTAAACCTCCTTTGAATACCGCTGATTTAACCCAAAAAATCGATCAGTTATTTGGCAATGTGAGTATAGAAAAAGTCAGTGTCAATGATAAGCCAAGTTATCTGAAAATTTTAGTAACTGTATATTCGGATCATTTGTACAGACCCGCAAAACCTTTTGAACTTTTTGTTGAAGAATTATTTGAAAGCATTTAAATATTATGGATAGAATATCACTGAGAGAAAATCTCGAAAAGTACCGTACGCCTTTTGAAGAAGAAGCATCCTTTGTCCAGGATTTTATTGATCTCACTTATGATGATTTGGCCTTTTCGAGAGAAAGATTACAGGGGCATTTTACAGCTTCTGCCTGGATTGTCAATAAAATGAGAACCCATTCATTGATGGCACTCCATAGGAAACTGAATAAATGGCTTCAGTTGGGTGGACATGCAGATGGCCATGAAAACTTGATGCAGGTAGCTTTGGCTGAGGCACAGGAAGAAAGTGGCCTGACCTCACTCCGGCTGGTTGATTCAAGGATATTTGATATTGACAGACATACGATTCCTGAACGTGGAGATGTTCCTGAACATTTTCATTATGATGTCAGGTTTTTGATTGAAGCTGAAATGAATGAACCCTTGGTGATTTCAGAAGAGAGTAGGGATTTGGCTTGGATTTCATTTGACGCCGTGGAAGATTTCGTTGGTCCCAACCAATCCATTCTCAGGATGTTGGAAAAAACAAGTAAATCTGAAATTCTGCTTTAAAAGTATTTAAGGTTTTAAAAAATGAAGAAATATAGCATAGAGGACGTTTTGTCCTCTTTTCATTTTTCTGTCCCTGTACAGGTAAGGTTTTCTGATATTGATAGTTATATGCATGTCAATAACGGTATTTTTTTCAACTATCTTGAACATGCCAGGGCTTCATACCTTTTTCAGTATTGTGGTTGGGACATTTTAAAGATCGGTACAGTGGTGGCAAATATTCAGATCGATTATAGATTGCCTGTTCATGTGATGGATAAGCCTACTGTTTATGTAAGGTGTTTAAAAGTCGGTAATACATCATTTGTATTGGAACAAGTGGTCATGGGAGAAACAGAAAAAGGCGAAATAAGAGTGTTTGCAGAATCTACTACAACAATGGTTTCAGTGGATATGGAAACGATGAGCCCTGTTCCTGTTCCGGTAGAATATGCAGCAAAAATGATGAGATAATCCTCAGAAGCGTCATAATTCATTATCTTTGCCCCAAACGAAATAGTTGTGAAAAAATACTTTATCTGGGTAACTTTTTTTCTGTTCTTTTTTGGATGTAGTCCATCAGAACAAGAATTATTTGATGAGGGAATCAAGCTGATGGAATCATCTCAATATCAAAAATCCATCGAATATTTTGATCGGGTGATTCAAAAAAATCCTGAAAATACTTCTGCTTTAAATGCGAGGGGGGTTGCCCTTTTTCAACAGGGTAATTTTGATGAAGCCATCGAAGCATTCACTACTTCCATAGAACTGGACTCTACTTCTTATAAGCCGTTTTTTAATAGAGGTAACGCATATCTGGAAAAAAAGTCATACAAAGAGGCCTTGTTGGATTATAATATGGCAAACGGACTTGATGCCAAGCAAGGAGATGTTTATTACAATAGGGGATTGGCCTTGTTGGGTCTTGAAGAATACGAGGATGCTATTTTTGATTTTGATGTAGTGCTGCAGGACAATCCAAATCTCCCATTGGCGCAGTTCAATAAAGCCAAAGCTCAACTAGGAAACAACGATCCTGTTGGAGCCATTGAATCCTTGAATTATACTGTCAAATTGGATGACAGAAACGGAGCGGCGTATTATTTGCTGGGAGTTACCCAAATGAGTGCTTTTGGTCAAAAGGAAGACGGTTGTTCCAATCTTAAATTGGCTTTGAATCTGGGGTTTTCAGAAGCTAAATCCTGGATAGAGGATTTTTGTCAGGACTGATGGCGGAAATAGGAAAAGATATATTCAAAGCAAAAGCCATTCTGGAGCAGGGAGACTTGGTGGGTATTCCTACTGAGACGGTATATGGTCTGGCAGGAAATGCTTTGAATCCTGATGCGGTCGCAAAGATTTTTGAAGTCAAAAACAGGCCGAATTTTGATCCATTGATTATTCATACCTCGTCTATGGAAAGGGTTTTGGAGTTTACAGTTCAAATTCCTGATATTTTGATTCCCATTGGCAAAAAATTTTGGCCGGGGCCATTGACGATGCTTTTACCTAAAAAAAGCATTGTTCCTGATTTGGTAACCAGTGGTTTGGACAAAGTAGCTGTCCGCGTACCCAGCCACCCTTTGACAAGAGAACTATTGTCAATTTTGGACTTCCCCTTGGCGGCACCAAGCGCTAATCCTTTTGGATATATCAGTCCTACTCAGGCAAGACATGTAAATGATCAATTGGGAGAAAAAATCCCATATATTTTGGATGGAGGTTTATGTGAAGTTGGATTGGAAAGTACTATTGTGGGACTTGAAAATGAAGAAGTTGTAATTTACAGACTTGGGGGTTTGGATGTAAAAGATATAGAACAGATTGTGGGTAAAGTAAAGGTGATGACACATTCCAGCAGTAATCCCAAATCACCTGGAATGTTAAAAAGTCATTATGCGCCAAAAAAAATCTTTATTCTTGGAGATTTGGTAATGCTTGTGGAGGAATATCTCTCCAAGGGAATTCCTTTTGGAGTATTATCATTTTCAGACGAATTCAAAAATGTGCCTCATATGCTTCAGATACAGCTTAGTCGCAACCAGAATGTCAAGGAAGCAGCAAAAAATTTATTTGCATCTATGAGGGCTTTGGATAACATGGATGTTTCAGTAATTTTATCAGAACTTTTGCCCGAGCATGGTTTGGGCAGGGCAGTCAATGACAGGTTAAGAAGAGCAGCTGCAAAGTAGAAAGTAGTACACTGGCTGGTTTAATTAACTTGAACTTTAATATAAAAGAATCAAAAAATTGATAATGAAATGATTCACGTGGAATTGACTAGTTCAATTTCTTATTTCTACAAACCTTTTAAAAAATTTAAACATGAACAGCAGAATCAAGAGTGTAGACAATTTGGATTTTAATGGAAAAAAAGCATTGGTAAGGGTAGATTTTAATGTTCCTTTGGATGATCATCAGACTGTCAGCGATGACACCAGGATAAGTGCAGCTATACCGACCATTAATAAAATTCTTGATGATGGTGGTGCAGTAATATTAATGTCACACCTGGGAAGACCAAAAGATGGCCCTACTGATAAATATTCTCTGAAGCATATAATCAACAACCTGCAGAAATTGCTTGGCTTATCCGTTAAATTTGCTCCGGATTGTATAGGTCAGGAAGCAAGAAACTTAGCAGCAGGGCTCAAACCTGGTGAGGTTTTACTTTTGGAAAACTTAAGATTTTACAAGGAAGAGGAAAAAGGGGATGAAGAGTTTTCCAGAAAACTTGCAGCACTTGGAGATGTTTATGTGAATGATGCCTTTGGAACTGCCCATAGAGCGCATGCCTCCACCGCTGTAATCGCTCAGTTTTTCGATACCAAGGCCAGTGGTTATCTTCTCCAGTCGGAATTGGAAAATGCAGATAAAGTTCTAGAAAACCCCGAAAAACCTTATACTGCCATTATGGGAGGAGCCAAAATATCCGATAAGATATTGATCATCGAAAGGTTGCTGGGGAAAGTTGATAATCTGATTATTGGGGGTGGGATGTCATATACTTTTTCCAAAGCAAAAGGAGGAGAAATCGGAGATTCTTTATGTGAAGAAGATAAATTGGACTTTGTATTGGAATTGATGAAAAAGGCTGAACAAAAAGGTGTGAATATCATTTTGCCTTTAGACACAGTTATTTCCAAGTCTTTTGCCAATGATGCAGAACAAGGACTTGCCAAGGCAGGTGAAATTCCTGACGGTTGGATGGGTTTGGATATTGGGCCTGAGACCAGGAAACTTTTCGCTGATGTAATCAAAGCATCCAAAACTATTCTTTGGAACGGTCCTATGGGAGTTTTTGAAATGAGCAGCTTTGTTCACGGTACTGTTGCGGTGGCTGAAGCTATCGCAGAAGCTACAGAAGACGGCGCCTTTTCTTTGATTGGTGGCGGCGATTCAGCTGCCGCTGTCAATAAGTTTGGTTTTGGAGATAAGGTGTCTTATGTGTCTACTGGGGGAGGAGCTTTATTGGAACACATGGAAGGAAAAGTATTGCCAGGAGTGGCTGCTTTGATGCCATAAGTATTGATTTTATTTAAAAAATCTACTCAAAAAAAGACCGAAAAAAAATCGGTCTTTTTTCTTTTAATGTCCATTATAGCTCTTTTATTTATGTTTTTCAGCAAAAATAAGTAACATTTTGTTAGTAACAATTTGTTAGTAATATTTTATTACTAACTTTCAGGTATGAAAGGTGAGACTCCATTTCCTACAACAGGATATACAGGTCCGGAAAATTTCTGCGACAGAGAAGAAGAAACTGCAAAGATCAAAAGATTATTGGAAGGGGGTCAGTCTATCTCTTTGGTTTCGGTTAGAAGGATGGGCAAAACTGCATTGATCAAACATGTTGAACATGCGCTTGGAAAAAGTTGGCTGGCAATTTATCTCGATATTTACAAGACTGGAAATTTTGCTGAATTTCTTAACGAATTGGCAACTGCAATACTTCAGACTATTGAAGAAAACAGCTCAATGGGTAGGAAAATATGGAGCTTTATTAAATCGATCAAACCCTGCATTCAATTCAATGACCTTTCTGGCCTGCCCACTGTTAGTTTTGACGTTCAGCCAGAAGTTGCTAAACAAAATATCAAGGCAATTTTTGAGGTATTGGAAGCACAAAAAGTTCCTGTTTTGATTTCCATTGATGAATTTCAGCAGATTACCCAATATCCTGAAAAGAATGTAGATGCATGGATACGAGGTGTAGTGCAACAATTGAAAAATGTAGTCTTTATTTTTTCGGGAAGTCAACATCATATCATGAGCGAATTGTTCAACCACCCAAACAGACCATTTTTCAGCAGTACCAGTTTCGTGAGACTTGGGAAAATAGAAAAAGGAGTATATGGGGAATTTATCAAAGATAAATTTGAGAGAGCAAAATGGAAGGTGAATAATGACGCCATCAATGAATTGCTGGAATGGTCAGATTTTCATACATACTATGTTCAGCTTTTGTGTAACAGGATTTTCCATGCAGGGCACAGGAAGTTAAGTTCATTGGTTTGGAAAGTTGAGGCTATGCGAATTATGGACGAGATAGAACTTACCTATTTTAATATCAGGAATCTTCTTACCAAGGCACAATGGGAAGTTTTGGCTGCTTTAGCAAAAGAGGAGAAAGTATTTTCACCAACTTCTGGTGAGTTTTTGAAAACCCATAACTTGAATAGTTCAGCCGGTGTATTGAGGGCATTGGATGCTCTGATATTAAAGGAATTGGTCTATTTTGATTATGATGAATTGGGAGATAAATATTACCGTGTTGTTGACACTTTGATGATCCGATGGTTTCAGAATAATTCTTGAAAATCAAAAGTTTGAATGGTTTACATTTGTGATTTAAATGAAAACACTATTTTTGAGGCTATTTAAAAAGAAAAGGATTATGAAAAAATTGTTTGTTTTTTGCATTCTGATATTAATGTTCAGTGCTTGCCTTGAAATTGAAGAGATCGACTCTAGCTGTACAGTTTTATTGAATGATGGGAGTATTTTGGAAATCAGCAGAGATATCCTTATTAATAACGAAACAGGCACCATTACCTATCGTGATGAAAATGATAAATTATGGTCAATTTTTAAGGAAGACTATGAAAGTTTTTCCTGTGGTAATTGAACAGGTTATTAACAATAATTGAATTTAATTCTTTTTTCACTTTTTGGCCCGGAGTTCCTAAATGTTATCTGATAATGTGGTATAACTCGGCAACGGTCTTTTTTTGAATGGTCATTTGCCAATCTTACAGTATATCACCCATTTAAATGAATTTTCAATAAGCGATATACAAAACTTATTATATTTCCACAAAAATTAAACCTATGATAACCCCAAATCACCTTATTAGATACCTTTCGTTTTTGTTTTCAATTATATTGCTTTTTTCCTCTTGTAACAATAAAAGAAGCGGAGATCCCAAAGTACTCATTTTCAGTAAGACGCTTGGCTACTACCATGAATCAATCCCCGACGGTATTGCCGCTATCATGAAGTTGGGAGCAGAAAATGGATTTGATGTTGATACAACAACAAATTCTGACATTATCAATGAAGAAAATCTAAAACAATATTCAGCAGTCATATGGCTAAGCACAACCAGTAATGTTTTGAATCATTATCAGGAAGCTGATTTTGAAAGATATATACAGGCCGGTGGAGGTTATGTAGGTATTCATGCTGCAGCAGATACAGAATATCATTGGGGATGGTACAATAGACTTGTTGGAGGATATTTCTCCTATCATCCCGGGATAGGGGACCCCTATCCAAACGTACAAGAAGGAACACTTCATGTAACAGACAGAAAGCATTCTACTACCCGTTTTTTGCCTGAAATCTGGAACAGGAAAGATGAGTGGTACCATTTCAAAAAACTCAATCCTGATGTCAACGTGCTCATGGATATTGATGAGGAAAGTTATCAACAAACCAAGCCTATGGGATATCATCCAATGGCCTGGTACCATGATTATGATGGCGGAAGGGCATTTTATACTGCCGGCGGTCACACCAGCGAATCGTATCAGGAAGAGCTCTTTCTTCAGCATATTTTGGAGGGGATCAAATATGCCATAGGAGAGAACAAGAAGCTGGATTATTCCAAAGCAAAAACCCAAAGGGTCCCTGAAGAAAACAGATTTGAGAAAAAAACCCTTGTCTTGGGTGAGTTTACCGAACCAACCGAAATGACCATTTTACCCAATTTAGACGTTTTGATTGCACAAAGGAGGGGAGAGGTGTTTTTATACAAAAACGGTGATTCTACTGCCAGGGAGGTCGCGAAATTGGATGTCTACTGGAAGACTGAAACCAGAGGAGTCAATGCAGAGGAAGGTTTGATGGGAATCCAAAAAGACCCCTATTTTGCAAATAATGGGTATGTTTTTGTGTTTTACAGCCCTGAGGGTGAACAGGAAATCAACAGGCTTTCCAGATTCAAATTTGCCAATGACAAATGGGATATGGCTTCTGAAAAAATCATTTTGGAGTTATATTCCCAAAGGAATATCTGCTGCCATACTGGAGGTTCTATTGCCTTTGATAAAGATGGATTGTTGTACCTTTCAACGGGGGACAATTCAACACCATTTGACCAACAAAACAGCAAATATGTCAACAGAGGATTTGCGCCATTGGATGACCGACCTGGTTTCGAACAATATGATGCAAGAAGAAGCTCAGGTAATTCCAATGACCTAAGAGGCAAAATCATAAGGATAAAAGTCAATGAGGATGGCAGTTACGATATTCCGGATGGAAACCTTTATCCAAAAGGGATGGAAAAAACCAGACCAGAGATTTATGTACAGGGGAACAGAAATCCATATAGAATATCAGTAGACCAAAAAACAGGGTTTCTCTATTGGGGTGAAGTAGGCCCCGATGCCGGTTCTGATAGCTTGGAAACCAGAGGTCCGAGGGGCTATGATGAAGTCAATCAAGCCAGAAAAGCAGGAAATTTTGGATGGCCATATTTTGTAGGTGATAGTTATCCCTATGTAGAGTTTGATTATGCGACTGGGACTTCGGGTGATGCATTTGATGTGACTAAACCCGTTAACAATTCTAAGAACAATACAGGACTAAGGGAATTGCCTCCCGCAGCACCAAATTTTATATGGTATCCTTATGGTGTTTCAAATGATTTTCCTGATCTGGGTTCGGGAGGAAGAAATGCAATGGCGGGTCCTGTTTATTATACCGACATGTTTCCCAAAGAAACCCGGTATCCCTCTTATTATGATGGGAAATTATTCATCTATGATTGGGTAAGGGGATGGATCAAAGCCGTGACCATCCGTCCCAATGGTGATTATGACAAAATGGAACCGTTTATGTCCACTACCAAATTCAATGCGCTGATTGATATGGAAGTTGGGCCTGATGGCAAACTTTACTTGCTTGAATATGGCAATGGATGGTTTACCAAAAATCCCGATGCAGGTCTTTTCAGAGTTGATTTTAATGATGGAAACAGATCGCCTGTGGTTTTGGGAATTGAGGTAGATAAAACTTCTGGTTCATTACCGTTTACAGTTAATTTCACCGTTGAGGCATCAGATCCGGAAAATGATCCTTTGACTTTTATTTGGGATTTGGGCAATGGCGAAAAAGTAACGACCAATGAGCCTAAATTGGAATACACTTTCAATTCAGTTGGTGATTATGACATCATGGTGCAAGTATCTGACCCGGATAATTTAAACGCAAAAAGTGGAATCGTTTCTGTTTATGCAGGAAATATTGCTCCTATAGTCAACATTGAAATAAAAGGGAATAAGTCTTTTTATTTCCCTGGTAAACCTATTGCTTATCAAGTTTCAGCGACTGACCCTGATGATGCCGATGCTGGAAATGATTTATCTACGCTATTTGTTTCAGCGGATTATATTTCAGGTTTGGATCAAGCAGAAGCTTCCAAAGGACATTTAATTATGACCGAGGCGATGACAGGAAAGAGTATCATGAGTTCTCTGACCTGTAAAACATGTCATAAAGAAGATGAAGTGTCCATAGGGCCTTCTTACACAGAAGTAGCAAGAAAGTATAGAAGAAATCCAGATGCCGCCGTTGACTATTTGGTCAATAAAATCCAAAAAGGAGGTGGCGGAATTTGGGGTGAAACAGTCATGCCTGCAAATCCTGATCTTAAGAATGAGGATGCAAAAAAAGTTGTTGCTTATATCCTTTCATTAGGAAGAAGGGGAATGGAAGAAAAACCTTCCTTGCCAGCATCAGGAACAGTAGACCCAACAGTGGGTAAACCAATAGCTGAAAATGGAGTATTTGTTTTGTCTGCAAGTTTTACTGATAGAGGTGGGGAAAATATTAAATCCCTTACAGGAAACAGTTCAGTAACTTTAAGGAACCCAACAATGGGCATGGAATCTACGAAAGATCTGCAGGAATATGAAACTGAGGTTTTCAGTGGAAGGACGTTGATGACAATTCCTCAGGGTCAAGGTTCATTTGCATTCTATGATATCGATTTGACTGATATATATGGCATAATGATTACAGGTGGGGGGCAGCAGGTCAGTGAATCGGGTTATAAGGTGGAAGTGAGATTGGATTCAGCTGATGGACCTAAGATTGGAGAGGGGGTATTCAAGGTAAATAGTTCCGGGCCCCAACCTGGATTTAATATGGGACAAACGCTGATAACTATTGATAAACAGACAGATGGAAGACTTCGGTCAGTTTATTTTGTGACCAATCCAATAAAGATCGGAGAACCAACTGCCATCTTGTTTTCAGCGGAGTTTAGAATAAAGTAGGATTTGTTTTGATTGTTTAAGTGAGGGTTTCAATTAGCTGAAATGAAAACCTATATATTTCCAAAAAAGATGTCCGGCCAAATTTTGGTCGGACATCTTTTTTAGATACATGACACTTTTAAGGTGGAAATCACTATCGTCTCCAAGGGTTCCTATGTGAGGTGATAGATTTATTTTTTTTACCTATTCAATTTTTATTTTAAAGGTGAAAAAGGAAGAGGATTAAGATAAACAGATTCAACTTTCTCGACTATTTTCCCATTTTGTTCCGAAGCATCCCTTACCGTAATCCAGGCAGGGTCTTTTCCGAATTTTTCAAAAGAAGCCTTTCCCGCTTTTTCAGTTTTGTGTGCCAATAAATATACCAGTTTAGGTTGGGCATTATCTTTTTCTACGGTATACCAATACATAATGTTTGTCATACCATGCTTTTGGAAAAGTTCCCTGGTATAATCCCTGAATCTTGCATGGATGGCATCCACTTTGCCAGGAAACATGGTATAGGTTCTCAATTCAAAAACTCTGCTACCTTCATTCGTATCACGGATAATTTCAGGGCTCAATTCCCCTGAAAGAGTCATAAAGGTCTGATCCACTTTTGAAACTAGGGGGCCGTTTGCTTCAGATGCTTTGTAAACCCGTTGCCATTCGGGGTCATTGGCGAAATTGTTCCATAAAATATCTCTGGAATCTTGATCGGGATAGGCCAGGATAAAAATCAGGGTGTTATTATTTTCATCGGTAGGGATAAAATAGGCAATATTCTCAATGCCGTTTTTTTCAAACAATTTTAAGGTATGATCCTCAAATCTTTTGATCAAGTCAGGTCTTTTTCCTTCATGGGCCGTATAGGTTCTTTTTTCGAAATACCTGGAATCTTGTCCAAAAGCAACTTGGGCAAAAAGACAAAAAACCATTAAGAGTGATATGATAAATTTTTTCATAATAGAGTATGTGAAATTGAATTAAGTTTGAAGTTTTCTTTTTTTCCATCCCAAAAATGCTGAAACGGATAACACAGCTGCTATCAGCAATAAGCCAAAGGTCTCTCTAGCTTCTTCTGAATCTTTGGTTTTCATGGTGAGATCTTTGTTTTCCATCTCATAGGCAACCCAACCTGAGACAGAATCCGGGTAAAAATAGATCGCTCCGATTATACATGCTGTGATGCATATGCCTAATGGTATTAAAGGATGTATTCCTTTCACAGCCATAGCAGAAAACAAAATGGCTACCACATAAACAGATACCCAAATTTCGGGGTCAGGATCATTGATCTGCCAATAGGCAAACAGAGCAAATCCAAAGATCCAAAAGGTGAAGAAGTATTTTGGAAAATTTTTCATAGAACTGAGATTAGTGTCTGGGTACTGAAACAAACATATCCCTAAAGTTAATTTTTAATCAATAATTAAGGGTAAAAACAGTAATAATTTTCCTTGGAATCCCTTCAAAACCACAACCAAGGCCAGAGAAATTTGAGCATTATGGTTAATTCAGCGGAAGGTTTTTTCCAACAAATAGACTGAAGTATGGGGTTTGATTCAAATTATCAAACTAGTCTAGCCCTTTTTATTATTCTCCTCATTGATTTCTTTAATACGCTCATTCTTCTCTTTCTTGATCCTTTTTATTCTTTTTCTAAAAATCAAAAATGCTATGATGATGATAGCAGGAATGATAATAAAGATAACCAGATTACTGGTTTCGGATAAATCAACAGGACCTCTTGGCATTGGTATGCCTGGTTGTTTTTGAGAATATGAAAGAATGGGAAAGAACAGTAAAACAACAAAAAAATACTTGGCGTAAGAAATAATTTTTATAGTATGGTTCATATTTATAAATAATTGGTTTTCTTCAATATAGAAAAAATTGATTTGATAATAAAATGGAACAAAAGGTTGAGTACAATCAAAGATTTATATGGTTGGTAAGTTTGACAGCGGCCTTGGGCGGCTTTCTTTTTGGATACGATTGGGTGGTTATAGGTGGAGCCAAACCATTTTATGAACCTTATTTCAATATCACTTCGGCAACAGACCAAGGTTGGGGTACAAGTTCCGCATTGGTGGGCTGTATGTTGGGTGCTATCCTATGCATTATCTTAAGCGACCGATTGGGCCGAAAGCGGTTATTGATTTTTTCCGGATTCCTTTTTTCTCTCTCTGCTGTTGGAACTGCTTTGGCTGATTCTTTTTGGTGGTTCAACTTCTACAGGATAGCCGGTGGTATTGCCATGGGAATAGCGCTCAATCTTTCCCCATTGTATATTGCCGAGATTGCCCCTCCGGAGAAGCGAGGCATGTTTGTCACCATCAATCAATTGCTGATCATGATCGGGGTATTGTTGGCCCAAGTGATCAATTGGCAGATTTCCTTAT
>CAZLJT010000040.1:0-19084 GCA_964559905.1 uncultured Aquiflexum sp. | reverse complement strand
ATACTTCATTAAATTTAATGATATATTTTACTTGTATGTAATTTTGATGTGTTAAAATAATGTATTTTAGAATCTCAATCAAAATAATGCAAAAGGTTCCGGTATCCAAACTAAAAGTCCTTCAAATACAATTATCTTCGGGTATTCAAAAGAAATTTCAATGAAAAATGCCGAATGCAAATGAATAGTAAATTGGTTTATTCTGGAGATCATTTTTCAATCCATAATCCAACTTTGGATTCCGGTGAACAAATCATCCTGAAAACTGCAAAAATCACCTCACTTTCACCCGTAAAGCAAATGAAAGCTGAAAATGAAGGCTCATTCGCAGGGGAAAAAATTGAAGGATTCAGAAGGGTATTCAGCTTTGAAAAGAAACAATCAGAAATCATTCTCAAACTTGATCATATTTCGGGTATTTCTTTGAGGGAGTTTTGTGAAAGTAAGTTGACATTATTAGAAAAAGTCCATCTCTGTATCAGATTGGCAAGAGCTCTTTCAACCATACACAGTCAGCAGATTATACATCTCAACTTAAATCCGGATCATATTATAATTGAAAGTCATACCGAATCGATATATTTTATCAGCTTAGGAATAGCGACCCGGCTCAAAAGAAAAATAGGCATTGATAATAAAATATATTTTTCAGATGCAAACCTTGATTTTATTGCGCCTGAACAAACAGGAAGGATAAGTTCAGAGGTTGGTTACTACAGTGATATCTATTCTCTTGGAGGCATTTTCTATTGGCTATTCACAAATCAACTGATGTTTGGATTTAAAGAATATTCTGCCAAAATCCATGCGCATATCGCCCTTTCTCCTATAGCCCCCAGGGATATTTCCGATACACCTCCTTTGATTTCCAATCTCATTATGAAAATGGTTGAGAAAGATATTGAAGATAGGTATCAATCAATCTTTGGAGTTCTTCACGATCTTCAGGTCATTTTTTCCAATCTTGAAAACCAGGGCAAAATCAAAAATTTTGAACTCGGTTCAAATGACTCTTCGGGAATTCTTCAATTTACCAATCAACTCTATGGTCGAAGGAAAGAAATAGCCAAATTGAATGATAGGTATGAAAGGGTAAAAAATGGAGAAAATTTACTTGTATTAATATATGGAAATTCCGGTGTTGGGAAATCTACTTTAGCTGAGCAATTATATCGACCTGTCTTGCAGGATGGTGGTTTTTATGTTACAGGTAAATTTGATCACTTAAAGGCAGATGTACCTTATTTCGCCTTTTCCCAAGCTTTTGGTTCCTGGATGGAGCAAATATTATTAGAAGATGAATCAACACTTCAAAGATGGAAATCTGAGCTTACCAAAAAATTACATCCCATAGGTCGTGCATTATTCGATATAGTCCCAAATCTGGATAAGTTGCTTGAAAATGAACCCGTTTTACCGGTTCTTTATGGCCAGGAATCCAAATTAAGGTTTGAATATGCATTGACAAATTTTGTTAAAGTGATCTCGGAATCCGGCAAACCGATGGTTATATTCATTGATGATCTTCAATGGTCCGATTCCTCTTCCCTTGATCTCATAAGGATTATTCTTACCAATAAAGATTTAAAAAATTTCCTATTGATAGGAACTTACCGGGACAACGAAATCTTTCAAGGCCATCCTTTTCTGGAATTCAAAACTGATCTTGAAAATTCCGGAATATTTCCAGAAACAATCCATCTGGAAAACCTTCAGTCAAAGGACATCCATAAGCTTGTTTCAGATACATTAGGCAATTCCATTTCACCATTAAAGGATCTAGCCGATATCATTCAAAAAAAATCAGCCGGTAATGCATTGTTTGTGAATCAGTTTATCAAAGCTATTTACAGCAATGAGATCTTGACTTTTGACAGGACAGAAAGGGGATGGAAATGGGACACTGAAAAATTATTGGAATTCAATGTAGAAGGGGACATTGTAGATCTTTTAATAGGAACTATCCAAAAACTTCCTGAAGAGACTGTTTCTATGCTAAAATTGGCTTCTTGTATAGGAAACAAATTTAAATTGGATATTTTGTCCATTGTCACAGGTAATTTGAAGGATGAGGTTTATGAAAAATTAAAACCGGCCATTAACTCTGGAATGATTCTAGAAGGCAGGAATAAAAGCCTTTATTTTGTTCATGATAAGGTCCAGCAAGCAATATATACACTCAACGAGGAAGCTGCCAAGAAGGAAATTCATCTTAAAATCGGTAGACTTTTACTTGAAAAAACGCCCAATTCAGATATCAGGGGAAACATTTTTGATATAGTACATCATTTCAATTTCGCCAAGGACAGGGTTAAGGATAAATCTGAAATAAAAAAAGTCAGTGATTTAAACCTGATTGCAGGAATAAGGTCCCAAAATGCTGCAGCCTATTCCATGGCACTTCATTATTTTGAAAATGCCATTGAATTTTTTAATGAAGAGAATTGGGAAAAAGACTATGAATTTGTACTGAAAGTGTTTTTTAAGGCCGCAGAAGCAGCATATCAATCTAACAATCAGACTCAATTTGAAAAATTTACCGGAATTTTGGATATCAGGGTGGAAAAAAAGGTGGAGAAACTCCGGCTCGCGGTTCTTAAAATCAAAAACGCAAATATCAAAAATGATCAGAAATTAGTGATCAATATTGGGTTGGAAGCTGTTAAATTGTTGGGCTATAAGCACAAAAAGAATCCATCCAAAATAGATTTTTTAGTAGGTTATTTTTTAACGAATTATAGATTGAGTAAAATCACTTTGGATAAAGTATCAAAGTTACCAAAGTCCACCAACGAGGAAATGATTCTTGGTATTGAAATATTACAATATGTGGCTTTTGCATCGTACTTTTTATCCCCGATTTCCGTCCCATTGCATATTTTCAAAATGTTTGATTGGACTTTGAAATATGGTATTGCCCCTCAGTCCACTTTTACAATTCTTATTTTTGGGTATATAAATATTGTTCACATGAATAATATTAAAAAAGGACTAAAAATTGCACAATTAGGTTATGAATTATCTGAATACCTCAAAGAAGATGAAAACGGATGTAAAGTAAGAGGCGCCTATCACATTTTTATTTCTTTTTGGCTAAAACCGATGCATGAAACAATACCTGACCTGGAAGATTCTTTTAAAAGAGGACTAAATACCGGTGAATTTGAATATAATTCTTTAACCGCTTTAATGATTATGTTCAACCGTTTTTTTTCCGGTGACCCACTTCAAAATATAACCAAAAGAGGTGAACTATTGGCCAAGCAAATGACACCTCTAAATCAAACGCTTCAAATAGCAAGAGTAAAAATGTTTACTCAGGTAGCACATTTGTTAATCAAAGGATTTCCCGAAGATTATAAAATTCAGGGAGATATTCTGGATGAAAATGAAGTTTCTTTTCCGGACGGACCGGTTTCTTCAAGTTATTACAGTAACTTATTTGAACTCAAGAAAGTCGTTGCCCTAATTTTTAACCAATATGATTTAGCCTATGATTTTTCGATCAAACAAAAGCCATATTTGATGTCAATCATTGGTACTATGGGAGAGTACCTTTATTATTTTTATGAAAATCTTTGTATCAGCTCGATCTATAATTCAAGGCCCCAAAAAGAACAGAAACGACTAAAGAAAATCCTCAAAAAGAATCTTAACAGATATATCAAATATGTTGGTTTTTCAGAGGACAATTTCCTTCACCGTTTGGAATTGATGAAGGCTGAAATTTTCTTGTTGGAAAAGAATTATGATCTCGCAGCTAAACATTATTTCAATTCTATTCGCTTTGCAAGAATCAACAAGTTCATCCAAGATGAAGCCCTTGCATGGGAGCGAACAGGGATTCTATATTTAGAAATGAATCAGGCAGAAGTAGCTCAATTTTATTTATCAAATGCCTACAAGACTTATTCTAAGTGGGGAGCTAAGGCCAAATTGGAGCAAATGAAAGAAAAGTACACCGGTCATATTTCACTTGAAGAAATAGGGGTTAATACCAACAGCCTTGATCTAAATACAATTTTGAAAACAATCAATCTTCTTTCAGGTGAAGTGGTATTAGAGAATATACTGTTAGGATTAATGAACCTTGTGGCAGAAAATGCCGGTGCTGAAAGGGCCTTTTTGATTTCTTTGGAAAACAACAAAAAAGTAATCAAAGCATCTATTGAAAAATCAACAAATCAAATCAAAGTCATGCAAGATATTCCGTTGGAGGAATTTGATGAAATCAGTTTATCTGTTGTCAATTCTGTAGCAAGAAATGGAGAAATTCTGGTTTTGGATGATGCAAATTTGGTTCTACCCTTTTCTAACGATGACTATATTTTCAAAAATGCAATAAGGTCCATCGTGTGTATTCCACTTAAACATGGAAATACTATTTTGGCTTTTCTTTATCTTGAAAACAGGCTTTTATCAGGAGCGTTTTCAAAAGAACGTTTGGAAATCCTCCATATAATGGCCACACAGACTTCCATATCCCTTCAAAATGCCATGTTATTTGATCAGACGAATCGCTTGAACTTAGAACTAAAACAGGAAGTTGATATGAGGAAAGTAATCGAAGAAAACCTCAGGATAAATGAAAAGCGCTTGGAGGAATACAATATCAATCTTGAAAATAAAGTCAATGAAAGAACCTTGGACCTCAAGATAGAAAAAGAAAAATCCGATGAGTTATTATTGAATATTCTACCCTATGATATTGCTATGGAGCTTAAAGAGAAAGGTTCTGCTGATGCCAAAAAATTTGAGAATGTCACGGTCTTATTTACTGATTTTGAGGGGTTTTCGCAAATAGCTGAGGAAATGAACGCAGTGGACTTAGTTTCTGAAATAGATTATTGTTTCAAAGAGTTTGACAAGATTATCCAAAAACACAATATTGAAAAAATAAAAACGATAGGTGATGCCTATATGGCTGTAGGTGGCTTACCAGTGACAAATGAAACACATCCATTTGATGTTGTCAATGCAGCCATAGAAATAATGGAATTTATGAAAGGCCATAAAAAAAGGAAACTAGCGGAGAATCAACCTGTTTTTGAAATCAGGATAGGGATTCATAGCGGAAACGTTGTTGCAGGAATAGTAGGATTTAAAAAATTCGCCTATGATATCTGGGGAGATACCGTCAATGTTGCCTCACGCATGGAAAGCAGTGGGAAAATTGGAAAAATCAATATTTCCGGAACCACCTATGGGTTGATAAAAGAAAAGTATAAATGTAGTTACCGAGGTAAAATACAAGCCAAAAATAAAGGTGAAATAGATATGTTTTTTGTTGAGGGGAAAATAGACTAATAATATGAATATTAGATGGTACAATTCCCAATCTTCTCCTCTTTCAGTAAATGAACCTTTGAAAATATGCTTATTGTGCTGATTCAGTCTGGATTCCATGTTTTCGGTATATCCGATGTAAAATCGGTCTATAGACTTGGAATATAGTATGTAAACACAAAAAACTTTCATAGCTATGCGGATTTGAAAAAAAGAAAAAGGCAACATCTCTGTTGCCTTTGAGCCCCCTGCCGGGATCGAACCAGCGACCTACTGATTACAAGTCAGTTGCTCTACCAGCTGAGCTAAGGAGGCTTATAATCTTTATTTTTTGCTCTACCATCCCGATAATTATCGGGATAAGGAGGCCTATTACTGTTATTTCGTTTTTTACTCTGTCAAATCGTGGTGCAAATATATGTGGATAGATGAATGCTGCAAAAGGTTTTTAAAAAAAAAATAAGGAGAAATGTTTATCTCCTTATCTATGAGAGCATTAAAATTCTCTGATTATCATCAGTCTTTTTTTCAACTTCTCTACTTCTGCTTCAGCTTTTCTGATTTTTTCATCAAATTGATCTTTGAGCTTGTCTGCTGTCTTAGAGGCAGCGAAAAACTCTAAGTTATTTTTCCAAAGGGTAATGTTATTCTCCAAGTCCGAAATCTGTTTTCTGATCCCGTGTTCTTTCTTGTTCAAAACCCTATTGCTATTTGGGTCTGCTTGAAGCTTATTCAGGTTCAACTTGAATAAAAACTCTTCCTTATCTATACCTTCAATTCCGAGTTTTTTTACATAAGTATCAACAGCTTCGTTAAACTTAGCCAAAATGTCCTTCATGTTCTTTCTGGGCACAAAACCTATTGAATTGAATTCGGCAATATAAGACTCGAGTTCTGATTCAGAAGGGCTCTCCCCTTTTGCTCCTTCAAGGATTTTTTTACAAATCGTTTCTTTAATCTTAAGGTTTTCATCAAACTCTTTGTTTACTAGTTTGGTCGAATTCCTCCTGTTCTCAAAGAACGTATCGCAGGCAGTTTTAAACCTCTGGTACAATTCATCTCTGACTTTTTCTGGGGTAGGCCCAATTTTTTTCCATTCCTGTTGTAATGAAATCATTTGACTGGCTGTTTGCTGCCAATCAGTACTTTCCTGGAGTGAGATGGCTTTTTCGATCAGTTCTTCTGCTTTTATCTTGTTGTTAAGCCTTATTTCATCCAGCTCTTTGAAGAAATGATTTTTGTTTTGAAAAAAGTTCTTGAAGCAACCCCAAAACTGTTTATTGATTTCTTTTCCGTTTTCTCTAGGCACTGCGCCGATTGACTCCCACTCTTTTTGAATGGCCAAAACCTCTTTGGTCTTGCTGTTCCATTCTTTGATTTTTGAACCTTTGAAATCTTTGAAGGTTTCCAACTTCTGAATAAGCAACATTTTTTTATCCAGGTTTTCCTTTAAAGTTCCTTTCTGGCTTTCATAAAACTCTTTCCTTCTTGAATAGACAGCGTCTGAAGCAGCTTTAAATCTGTTCCAAAGACTTTCTTGTTCATCTCTAGGAACAGGGCCTATATGCTTAAATTCTTCATGAAGATCATTTAAACTTTTGATGGCCTCTTTCAAATCTGCCACAATAAAAAGGGCCTCTGCCTTTTCACAGATTTCGAGTTTGTGTTCAAGATTTTTCTTTCTGTCGAGTTCTTTAAGCTCAAAATATATACTTCTGTTATCATAGAAGCGGTCCATCAGGGCATTGAAAGAAGCCCAAAGATTTCTATTTTGGGAACCGGGAACAGGTCCGATTGCCTTCCATTCGTCCTGAATCTGTTTGATGGTGTTGATGCTGTGGGTAGTTTCCTCACCGTCAACCAATTCTCTTAATCTGTCAAGTATCTGGTTTTTGGCAAAAAGATTTTTTTCCTTTTTCTTTTCTTGCTCTTTGAAAAAATCCGACTTCCTGTCTCTAAGTTCATTCAGAACAATAAATATTGCTTTGTCTTCATCCGAAAGTCTGTACTCAAAATCATCGGCATTACCTCCATTTTTAACAAAATCATTTAATGCATCTTCCTTTTCCTGATTGAAAATTTCATCAAAATGGTTTTTAATTTCATTGATCAAACCATCATTCTTCAAAAAGTCACCCGAAGATGATATCTCTTTCAATGCTGACAAAAGCTGTTTCTTTGAAAAATTAGAATAATCTACATGTTCTTCGATCTCATGGTCTAATTCAGAATCGCTTTCACCTGAATCCACAGATTTTTCTTCATCGGATTCAATTTTAAGATCTTCACCCTTACTTTTAATCTCAGATTGATTCTGAGGCTTTGCAGCGTCTACAGAAGAGTCTCTATTATCAGGCCCTGAGCTTGAGTCTACGATTTCATCAACAGATTTGCTTTCCGGATTATCCTGAGGATTATTTTCTGTATGTTCAACTACTGATTTATGCTGGATTTCATCAGCAATATCAACTTTTTCATTTTCAAGTTCTTCAACAATTTCACTATCAGCTGTTATATCCTCGCCAATTTCATCAACAGCAACAATTTCTTTTTCGCTAAAGACAGATTCAGAAGCCCTTTCGATTATAGGTTCACCGATTTCTGGATCAATCGTTTGATCCGGTTCGTCAGAATTTGAAACTTTTTCACTTTTTACTTCATTACCTTCCGCTTTATTCTTTAAATCTTCAGCATGGGTCACCTTGTCCTCTTCAGACATTTCTTTATCATTGTTCATAATCAAACTTGTACTTTTTTGGAGGCTGTTCCAAACAAAAGTAATAAAATTGCTTTAATTTAATCTTGGGTCAATCGGATAATTTGCCAATAGCTGAAATTCTCCGCCCATATTTTTCAATATGTTTCTCCATATTTCTTCAGGAGAATCATAAAAAATACTTTTCGAATCAATTTTATCACATACAATCCAGGTATTGTCTTGTAATTCATGAGCCAACTGACCTTCTGACCATCCGGAATATCCAATAAAAAATCTTATATTTTCATTTGAAATTTCTTCATTTTTAAGTTTTAAAATCAATTCGTGAAATTCTCCACCCCACCAAAGGTCATCTCCCAGCTGAATACTTCCTGAAAGCATCTGATCTCCAAAATAGATGAAATGAAGTGTGTTTTGTTCGACAGGCCCACCCACGTAAACATCACTTTCCAAAAAATTCAATTCATCCACAAGTTCTGAAAGCTTTAAAATCGAAAGTTTGTTTAGAACTAGCCCAAAAGATCCATTTTCATTATTTTCGCATACCAAAATGACAGACCTTACAAAATTTTCATCCTGCAAAAAGGGTTCAGATATTAATAGATGTCCCGCCTTAGGTATGTTTTTAGAATTAAGATTCATAAAAAATGTGTTTAGAATAATGTGCTTAAGTTATATCTAAATTTCATAAATGCAATAAGAATGGTAATTTTAAGCATAAATTTCCTAAAACATGAAAATCGCAGACCTTCGGATTGATTACACCTTAAAATCATTGGATGAAACTGAGGTGGTTTTGTCTCCCATTGAACAGTTTAAAATATGGATGGATGAGGCCATAAAAGCAAAAGTGATAGAGGTAAATGCTATGAATCTCTCTACTGTAAGAAAAGATGGGAGGCCCAATTCACGTATAGTTCTATTAAAAGGCGTTGATTCAGGCTTCGTTTTTTTTACCAATTATAAAAGCCAAAAAGGTGAAGAACTGGCTGAAAGACCATATGCCGCTCTAACGTTTTTTTGGCCTGAATTGGAACGTCAGGTAAGGGTAATCGGAAATGTTTCGAAGATCTCTTCCCAAGAATCGGACGAATATTTTTTTTCCAGGCCATTCTCCAGTCAGATCGGTGCTTTGGCATCTCCTCAAAGTAAGCCTATTCCTGATCGTTCTTTTTTGGAAAAAAATGAGGCAAGGCTTAGGGAAGAACTGACAAAAGAATCTATAAAGAGACCAGAAACATGGGGCGGGTATAGATTAAATCCCATGGAAGTGGAATTTTGGCAAGGACGCCCAAGTCGACTACATGACAGGATTTTGTATACTAAAAAGAAAAATGAAAGCTGGAAAATAGTAAGGTTGGCACCTTGAAATCATTTTAAGTCAAATAGATCACTAACTCCTATCATCTTTTCTATAGTGAAGCCTTCACCAAATTTCGAATTGATGCTGTGTCCAAATTCTCTTGCCCTAGCTTCAATAAAATCAAGAAATTCCGCTGAGGATATAAAACTTTGAGGTTCTTTGTTTTGCGGGTCATAAAATTGGGATTTAAACGCTTTTATACTGGCCAGTTTTATTTCCCAAAAATCAGTAATATCGATTACAAAATCAGGTTTTATATAATTGTTTTGGATGTAATGGTAAATAAATTTCGGCCTCCAGGGTTCTTGGGTTTTATTTTCATAAATGGTTTCAATCTTTCTTAAACCACTCATAAAGCAGGCATGAGAAGCAACTGAAGCTCCTTTTCCATGGTCAGGGTGCCTATCAGAAACTGCATTGGCCAATACTATTTCAGGTTGATATTTACGGATAATTTTAATTATTTCGATCTGATGGTCTTCATCATCCTTAAAAAAAACATCTCTTAAGCCAAGATTTTCCCGGGCCGATAATCCTAAGATTCTACTTGAATCATTTGATTCCAAAATCCTAAGTTCAGGAGTTCCGCGGGTTCCCATTTCTCCCTGGGTTAGATCAAGGATACCAACTTTATAACCTTTTTGAATATGGGCAGCAATAGTACCCGAACAGGACAATTCAGCATCATCGGGATGTGCAGCAATCACTAAAATGTCTAATTTCATAAGACTTTAAGATTAAAATTTTAACATGGAATTTACCTGATTCTCAGTCTTTGCCCAACTCTTAATACTGAATTTGTTGAAATCTTATTAAGTCGGGTAATTGTACTGACTCGGACTCCGTACCTTCTTGCAATCACACTTAGATTTTCACCGCTTCTTACCCTGTGGTATACAGACTCTTGGGCTTTGATCACATGATCGAAACTCGATGAAGTAATGCTATATAGCTGGCTTTTTATTCTGCCCACGTTAAAATCAAATATTTCCGTAGGGTTAATTGATAACCCTTGGTAACGTATTTCAAAATGAAGGTGAGGGCCTGTGCTTCTACCTGTGTTTCCACCAAGACCAATGACTTCACCTGATTTGACTTCCTGTCCAACCTCAACCAAAAATTTTGATAAATGACCATATAAAGTTTCCAGCCCATTTTTATGCCTGACAACAATATAATAGCCATAACCATTTCTATCATAGGATCTGATTCTAACTATCCCATCAAAAACGGTATACACATTCTGACCTGTAGTCAATTTTAAATCTGTACCATGGTGCCAGCGATATCTCCTAAATCCAAATTCTGAGGTAATTCGGGTTTCATCTAAAGGAAGCTTCCAATCAGTACCGAAAAAAGGATCAAATAATTTGATCTGAACAGTATCCTTGAAATCTTTGGGATTAAAATCATAAATATTGATTTTTTTGCTGTCCCAAGAAGAATAATATTCAAAAGCAGTTACCCAAATACTATCAATCAGAATTTGTTCTGATACCTGCACAAGTTGATTAGTGGGTGCCCATACCAAGGAAAGGGTATCCTCAGCAACAATGCTGAGTCTCCTTTTTATATTGACATAATCTTTGTAAAGGAGAGAATCTGTTTCTCTGGATAAGTTCTGAAGATATTTTCCGGAATCAAAAAGCCTTAAATCCCTTGAAAGTGGGTTGATGTTTATATTAGTCTGGGGTTTGGATTTTTTAATGATTTTAGGAAAATTTTGGGCATAGGTTGAAAAATTGCCTACGCCCAAAATCAAGAAAACCAGTAACCAAAGACTTTTCAACTTCATTATTTATGATTAGGACTATTCTTTCGAGGCCAAGTATCTTTCTGCATCCAAAGCCGCCATACAGCCGGTTCCCGCAGCTGTTACTGCCTGTCTGTAAATATGGTCCTGTGCATCTCCACTTGCAAATACCCCTTCCACATTAGTTCTTGTGCTTCCCGGAACAGTTTTAATATAACCTGTTTCGTCCATATCTATAATTCCTTTAAATATTCCAGTATTGGGTTCGTGACCTATGGCTACAAAAAAGCCTGAAATACTTAATTCCCGGTTTTCATTTGTAATATTATTTTTCACAACAACTCCTGAGACCTCTTCCTCACCTAAAATTTCAACAGTCTCTGAATTCCATAAAATTTCAATTTTAGGATTGTTCATTACTCTCTTTTGCATAATCTGGGAAGCCCTCATTTCCGATCTTCTCACGATCATGTAAACTTTACTACAGATGTTTGATAAATAAGTAGCTTCTTCACAAGCAGTATCTCCTGCGCCTACTATAGCGACATCTTGTCCCCTAAAAAAGAATCCATCACAAACCGCACAGGCTGAAACTCCTTTTCCGTTTAACCTCTCCTCACTTTCCAATCCCAACCATTTTGCTGAAGCCCCTGTAGAAATGATAACAGTATCTGCATGAATGGTATGCTGTTCATCTACAATAACCTTATGTGGCAAGCCGCTAAAATCAACAGAAGTTACCATACCAAAGCGAACCTGCGTTCCAAACCTTTCTGCTTGTTTTCTGAAATCTTCCATCATTTCTGGTCCCATAATTCCATCAGGGTAGCCAGGATAATTTTCGACATCAGTTGTAATTGTCAACTGGCCACCGGGCTGTCCACCTGTATATAAAATGGGATTCAGTCCTGCCCTAGCGGCGTAAATCGCAGCCGTATAGCCGGCCGGTCCTGAACCGATTATCAAGACTTTTGCTTTTTCAAATTCTGAAGTCATCTGATTTTATATTGAAGTTGGCAAATTTTGTTAAAATACCCTTCACAACAAAGTTAATGGGTGTTAAAATTCCCTAAACCAAGCCTAGTAAATGAATCTCAGCACATTATTTTTGATTTAATGGATTGTGTTTTTGGGGAAATAAAAAAAGGGGAGTCTTCCCCTTCTTTGTTTTATTTTCATTGTAGACTATATCAACCTAAATAAGGTTTTAAAGTTTTACTTCTAGATGTATGTCTTAACCTCCTGATAGCCTTCTCTTTAATCTGTCTAACTCTTTCTCTTGTAAGATTAAACTTTTCACCTATTTCTTCTAACGTCATGGCATGCTCACCATTAAGTCCAAAGTAAAGAGTGATAACATCAGCTTCTCTTTGAGTAAGTGTGGACAAGGCTCTCTGAACTTCCTTTCTCAATGAATCTGTCATCAATCCATCGTCAGGCTTTTCATCACCATCATTTTCCAATACATCCAATAGACTATTTTCTTCCCCCTGAACGAATGGAGCATCCATCGAAACATGGCGACCCGAAATCTTCATGGTGTCTACCACTTCCCCGGCAGTAACTTCAAGAACTTCTGCTAGTTCCTCAGGCGAAGGTTCTCTTTCAAATTTTTGCTCAAGCTCACTGAAAGTTTTGCTGATTTTGTTCAGAGACCCTACCCTGTTCAAAGGTAATCTAACAATTCTGGACTGTTCAGCTAAAGCCTGAAGAATAGATTGCCTAATCCACCATACCGCATAGGAAATGAATTTAAATCCTCTTGTTTCATCGAACCTCTGCGCGGCCTTAATAAGACCTAAGTTGCCTTCATTGATCAGGTCTCCTAAAGATAGACCTTGATTTTGATATTGCTTTGCAACAGATACAACAAAACGGAGATTGGCTTTTGTAAGTTTTTCTAAAGCAAGCTGATCTCATTCGCGGATTCTTTTTGCTAAAACTACTTCTTCATCAGCGGTAAGAAGATCTACCTTACCAATTTCCTGTAGATATTTATCAAGGGACTGGCTCTCTCTATTGGTGATCTGTTTGCTAATTTTTAGCTGCCTCATTCAAGAATATTTTTATTATGACTCAATTATTAACAGAAGTAAGATTAAATAAAGTTCAAAGAATTGAATACTTCAAATTTCTTAATCTTTATTTTCAGGTTTTGCTGGTTTTGGTATCAAAACTTTTCTTGACAATTTAAACTTACCGGTTTTTTTATCGACATCTATAAGTTTAACCTGAATTTCTTCTCCGGGTTCTAGAACACCCTCCATATTTTCCAATCTTTCCCATTTGATCTCTGAAATATGAAGCAAACCATCTTTTCCGGGCATAAATTCTACAAACGCACCAAACGGCATAATGTTTTTAACTATTCCGGTATAAGTCTCTCCTATTTCAGGTTGAGCTACAATGGCTTTGATTCTGGAAATAGCAGCATTCATCGAATCTTGATTGTTAGAGAATATATTGATTTTACCCATATTATCTTTCTCCTCAATAATTATGGTAGCTCCGGTATCTTTTTGAATTTCCTGTATCACTTTCCCCCCTGGACCTATTACAGCTCCAATTAATTCCTTAGGAATACCCATGGTAAAGGACCTTGGAGTATGTGGCTTAAGATCCGGCTTCGGTGAAGCCAAGGTTTTCTTAATTTCCTCCATGATATGAAGTCTACCTGCCCTTGCCTGATAAAGTGCCTCCTTCAACACACTGTAATCCAAACCTTCCACTTTAAGATCCATTTGACATGCTGTGATGCCTTTCTCAGTCCCTGTCACTTTAAAATCCATATCGCCCAAATGATCCTCATCGCCAAGGATATCTGAAAGAATGGCATAATTCCCGGTTTTCGAGTCTGAAATCATTCCCATTGCAATACCAGTAACAGGAGACTTAATTTGGATACCTGCATCCATTAAGGCAAGAGAGCCTGCGCAAACTGTTGCCATAGAAGAGGAACCGTTTGATTCCAGAATATCAGAAACAATCCTAATAGTATACGGATTATCATCACCAGTCGGAAGTACTTTTTTCAAAGCACGCATTGCTAAATTCCCATGTCCTACTTCTCTTCTTCCAGGACCCCTGTTTACTTTCACCTCACCGGTTGAAAAACCAGGGAAATTATAATGAAGGAAAAACTTATTAAATCCTGAAATCATTGCGCCATCAACCATTTGTTCATCCATTTTTGTACCCAAAGTACAAGTAGTAATGGACTGAGTCTCACCTCGGGTGAAAACTGCTGAACCGTGGGCAGATGGTAAGTAATCAACTACAGACCATATTGGTCTTACCTCATCAAGTTTCCTGCCATCAAGTCTCTTCTTTTCATTTAAAGTCAGATTTCTAGCTGCTTCTTTATGGATTTTTGAAAAATAAGGTCCAATCAGACTTTCTTCAAAACCATGCTCTTCGCCCAAACTCTCCATGAAACCTTCTTTGATCGCTTTGATCAATTCTGATCTTTCAGATTTATTCGGAATTTGTCGACCGACTACTTCATAACATTTGTCGTAAAGGTCTTTATACATTTTCTCATATAAAGCAGCGTCAGTTTTTTCGTGGTTATATTCCCTTTTTATTTCTTTTCCTACTGCAATTGATAGCTCTTTTTGAACCTTACAGTGTTTCTTGATCTCTTCATGGGCAAATTGGAGCGCCTCAACCATCTCGTCTTCCAAAATTTCATTGGCCTCACCTTCAACCATCAGAATGTATTCCTCTGAACCAGCGACAATAAACTCCATAGAAGCTGTTTCAAGCTGTTTTGGAGTAGGATTAATCATTAATTTTCCATCTATTTTACCTACTCTCACTTCAGAAATAGGCCCGTTAAATGGAATATCAGATACTGCCAATGCAGCTGAAGCTGCCAATCCGGCAAGACAATCAGGTAATACATCCTCATCCGCAGACATTAATGTAATAGCTATATTGGTATCTGCATGATAATCATCCGGAAAAATCGGTCTGATAGCTCTATCAACTATTCGACTGATCAAAATTTCATAATCAGAAAGCCTTCCCTCTCTTTTTAAAAATCCTCCGGGAATTTTGCCGGAAGCAGCAAATTTTTCTTGGTAATCTACAGACATAGGCAGGAAGTCAACTCCCTCCCCTGCTTCTTTTTTTGAAACAACAGTGGCAAGCAACATTGCTTTGCCCATTTTAACAACTACCGCCCCATCAGCCTGCTTTGCCAATGCACCAGTTTCAATAATGATTTCCCTACCATCCTCAAGAATGATAGATTTTGAAATTACGTTAGGTAACATAAATGTTTGTTATGAGTAATAAGGTAAATAAAGATGTAAAAGTAAGGCTTAATATCAGGGGAAATAAAAAAGTAAGGTTCTCCCATCGAGAACCTTACATTAAAATGATTATTTTCTAATTCCTAAGTCGGTTAGAACTGCTCTATATCTTTCGATATCGTTTTTGACCAAGTAATTAAGAAGTCTCCTTCTTTTACCGACTAATTTAAGAAGACCCAATCTTGAAGAGTGGTCTTTTTTGTTTGTCTTCAAATGGTCAGTTAAGTGCTGAATTCTATAAGTGAACAACGCTATCTGGGATTCCGGTGAACCTGTATCGTTATCAGCTTTTAACCTGCCATGATTTTTGAACAACTCTGATTTTTTCTCTGTAGTTAAATACATGCCTAGTTAATTATTATTTTTTTAAAACAGCTACAAAGGTATAGCTATTATTTTGAATTTAAAAATCTGCCCTGAAATTTAGAATTAAATCCATTGTACCAAATCTTTATCTTTTGAAACATTTCAACGTAGGTGTCAGGTTCAAATAATCTGGCGTCTTTTCTGGCTTGCTTTAGAAAGAAAAATCCGAATGGAAGTAATACGAGATTCGAAAACCAAGTTCCAAACATAGGATCGGTAATACCTTCTTTGGCCCATTTCTCTCCGGTAATGGTCAGCATATAATATATGATGAAAAATATAATGGACATTAAAACAGGCATGCCTAGCCCTCCTTTTTTAATTATTGCGCCCAAAGGAGCACCAATCAAAAACAACACTATACACGCAAATGCAGTGGTGTATTTTTGGTAAATAGCAATTTGATATCTCCTGAATTCCCTTTGGTAGGTATCAATTTGGGTAAGTTTGGTATTGAAGTTATTTTTGATGGTTCTTGCATTACTTAAAGCTATTGAGGCAGCCCTCGATTCGTAATTCCCATTTTGGATGATTGAATCGATCCAAACTTTCATCTCCGGTGTGAATTCAGATTTTCCTTGAACCCCTTGGAATGTTTTTTTTTGGATAAGTTCAACTTTTGGCCCGGAAGATTTATTAATACTGTCTGGTTTTCTTAGAACCATCAAAGAGTCAAGAGATTTAACAGCTGATATTTTATTTTTAATTGTCAAATTACCGTCAATTGATTCCTTAGAGGACTTTTTACTTGAAACGTTATCTTTTTTTACAGTGTCATCAGTTATTTTTATGGTTTGACTGTTTAGACTATCTGACCTTTGAAGGATTGATTCTATTGCTTTCAAATCATTGGAATCTGAGTTACCGGAAAAATGAAGGTTTTCAAGAGTATCCACAGCGAAATCTGTTTCAACTGAATCTTTCATTTCCGCCTTAATTTTCTGGATTGATTTGATATTTTTTATGGAATCATCTCGTTGTTTTCTTTCCGCAATATCAATTGGGGGAATTATTTTCCGATTTCGGGTAAAATATGGAAAAGCAGATTCTGTATTCAAATAATTGTAATAAATTATTTGATTGATTTCTGTGTTTAAAGAATCCAATCCTGACCTTAGCTGAGCAATATTTTTAATTGAACGGTTTGTTGACCACAAATCCTCAGGGGTTCTGTTCAATTGAAATGATTCTAGGTTAAAAATAATCTGGTTTTCAGAAAAACTTGTCCTACTAAAATCCACCGGTTTTTCAGTTATTCCTCTTTGCCCTCTCGATTCCTTATAACTTGTTCCATTATAAAGCGTCATACTCATGTAGCTATCGTTGAAAAAAGGTTCCATCCTTCCTGAATCTGCAAGAATGACATTGGTATTTCCTTGTCCATCCCCATGATTATAAATAATGATATCCTTTAATCTGATTTCATCCAGCTTTTGGTTCACCTTGATGCTGTAATTAGGAATTCCACTGTAAAACACACCTTCTTTTATATCCAAGGCAGGAGATTTCATCCGGATATCGTAGAGAAGACTAAAGGTTTTCAAATTTACCTTGGGTACCAGGTAGTTATTGGATAAAAAAGCAAGAAAACTCAGAAAAATTACAAATATTCCAATTGGTCTCAGCGCACGTATCAGAGAAATTCCAGCACTTTTCAATGCAGTCAGTTCAAAATGCTCGCCTAGGTTTCCAAATGCCATCAAAGCTGAAAGCAAAACGGCCAAAGGTAAAGCCATTGGAGAAATGCTGATGACAAAATAGGAGATCAATTCCATGTAAATCCAAAAACCCAATCCTTTACCGAAAATCTCATCGAAATATTTCAGCATATTTACCGTGAGCAGAATAAAATCCACTACTATAAAAGTTAAAAAGAAGGGCCCAAGAAATGACCCCAAAATCAGTTTATCTATTTTCTTCATTTAAATTAACCCTGCAAGCCATATAAACGGCAAAGGTTGTGAAAATTTTCAAATATTACGTTTTTTTGAAAATCAACCACCAATGATTTCTTTTAAATTATGAATCAGACTTTCCCAAATAGATTCCAATTCTTCATCATCGTAAGAATCACTGTAATCTATTACTTTCATAAACATGGTTTGAGTCAGTTCATTTTCATCTAATTTGAACTCTATATAGGAGTGATCTGTTTCATCGGGATTATTTGGGTCAAAGAAATCAAATTTGACATGCATGTTTGTTCTTAAGGCCACAATTCTGGCATAATGATCTTCACCATCAAAATGAAAGATATAAGTTTTATCCTCATTGATAGACACATCATCGGCAAACCATTCAGCCAATCCACTCGCTGTACTCAAATAGGGAAATAATATTTTCCTGGAAGTATTGATTTGATAATCAGCAACAAATTTATTTTTCACCATTGTTTCAGAATTTTAGTTTTTAAAAATTCACTTTTTTGCATGCATTTGCTTGCAATTATATACATAAGACCTCATATTTGCAGTCCGAATTGGCGAGGTAGCTCTCCCGATAGCTATCTGGAGGTTAGAGCGCAGGATTCATATCCGCCGCGGCGTTTCCGACAGCTATCGGAATCAGCTCTGGAAAGCCATTTTGACATTAAAGATGTCAAAATAATTGGGATTTCCTCCACAAGACTTATACCTGGCGAGGTAGCTCAGATGGTTAGAGCGCAGGATTCATAACCCTGAGGTCAGGGGTTCAACTCCCCTCCTCGCTACTTCAAGCCCTATGCATGCATGGGGCTTTTTTTATGCCCTTCCCTCCCGACATTGCCGCCAAATGGGTAAATTCCCAACTGCAAAATGTTGAATGTAATATAAGGAAAATATTTAACAAAGATTTTTTTAGTCAGGAAAAAGACCAATAAAAAAACCCTCCTAGGAGGGTTTTTTAGTTTTTAGCAAGTTAGTGCAAAACTTACTTCACTTTTTCAACTATCGCTTGGAACGCCTCGGGATGGTTCATCGCAAGATCAGCCAACACCTTTCGGTTAAGTTCGATCTCTGCTTTTTTCAACATTCCCATAAATTGTGAATAAGATACGCCATGCAATCTGGCGCCGGCATTGATACGCTGAATCCAAAGCTTCCGAAATTCTCTCTTCTTAACTTTACGATCCCTATAGGCGTACTGTAACCCTTTTTCATACTTGTTTTTTGCTACTGTCCAAACGTTTTTTCCTCTTCCGAAGTAACCTTTGGTAGCTTTTAATACTTTTTTTCTTCTAGCTCTTGACGCTACTGAATTGACCGATCTTGGCATACATGTTTAATTTTTGACTCTTGGTG
>CAZLJT010000039.1:0-19184 GCA_964559905.1 uncultured Aquiflexum sp. | reverse complement strand
GCAATAAACCTTCCTGAGGCCATTGCACCCATAAATGACACATAACCCAATGCAACCAAACCTGCATCTATTTCCACCACTTTCTTAAAATATACGCCGCTCCAATCAAACATACAGCCCTCGCAAAGCATGCCCAAAAATGATATAGATCCTATTCTCAATAACAAGTCGTCAGGTTTTCTCATGACCAAACCACCGCCACCACCGGAACTTTGTTCCTCCACAAGAAGGCTCTGAGCTAAAATTGTTACCACTAATACCAAAGCCGAAACAATCAAATAATGAAACTTGGGAAGTACATGAAAAAAAATCATGATTGCTCCGATTCCTGCCCCTGTAAAACCAGCCAAGCTCCATATTCCGTGGAAAGACCCCAAGATATTTCTCCCATAGTTATCCTCTAAGGCTAAAGCCTGGGTATTCAAGGAGATATTCATCATGTTTCCTGTCATACCAAAAAAAAACACCACCGGGACCATCATCCACAAAGATTCACTGAATCCGATCAGAGGCAGAAAAACAATGTATCCAACCGAAGATAGCAATACCACAATCCTACTACCAAACCGATGAACTGCCCAGCCTGCTAAGGGAAGGGCCAATACTGAACCTACGGGCAAACCCAAAAGCAAAGAACCCAATTGGGATTCAGAAAGATCAAACTTTACCTGAATATCGGGAATTCGGGAAGCCCAAGAGGCAAAGCATAGCCCTGCCAAAAAAAACAAACTCCCTAAAGCTATTCTTCTTTTTTGAAGTAAAGTCATTATTTGATTCCGGTTTAGGTTTGATCTTGCAAAGCTAACAGCAAAAAACGGAATTTATAAACCTAAAAATATTGAAATTGACGAACATAATTCACTTACTTCTGTTAATATTAAAAATCATAGCATGGAATTCGTAATTGCCGGTTCTGTAATCTTGGTAGCCATATTGATGATCAGAACTATTATCAAAAGGGTTTTTGACTAAGCCAATTTTAAAAGAAAGTCACTGCCAAATGGACTATTCCCAAAAGACAGTGACTTTTAGTCAGTTATAAATTTTATTTAATCCTTCCTCCAGCTTTCAGTTTGGAAGTTTGTCCGAAAATCTACCATAGGTCCAGGTCCCTACGATTGCACTTAATAAAGTGACAGCAATTACCGTAAATCCACTGCCTATTTGTGCAAACAGAGGTCCCGGACATGCGCCTGTCAAGGCCCAACCCAATCCGAAAATAAATCCACCAATGATTTGACCCTTTCTGAATTCTTTTTTCGGTACTACGATTTCTTCTCCATGAATTGTCTTTATATTAAATCTTTTGATCAATTGAATGGAGATCATACCAACCAATATAGCAGATCCGATAACTCCATACATGAAAAAAGATTGTAATCTGAACATTTCTTGAATTCTGAACCATGAGATAATTTCAGCTTTGACGAAAATCAAGCCAAAAAATAACCCCACTATTAAATATTTAATCAGCCCAAACCCTGCCTCGTGATCAACCTTATGATTTGGTGTTCCAGAATCTTTTGGATCCTTTATTTTTTCAGTTATTGTAGTTTTCATATTCCTTTATTATTAAAATCCTACTAAAGTCATTAATGGACCCAAAAACGCATGGGTCATCAGAAATCCTCCAATCATGAAGAAGATGGTGGCAACCAATGATGGCCATTGGAGAGAACTTATTCCCATAATAGCATGACCAGAAGTACAACCCCCGGCATATCTGGTTCCAAATCCAACCAGAAAACCTCCAATTACAAAAAAGAGAAGCCCTTTTGCTGTAAACAGATTATCCCAACTGAAAATCTCAGCTGGCATCAGACTGCTGTAGTCAGTGATACCCAATGCAGCCAAATCCTGTTGTGTTGATTGAGCAATGACAATGGTATCAGGGTTGGCAAAGAAAGTTGTAGCCACAAAGCCACCTATCAAGATCCCAATTACAAATACAATATTCCACATTTCTTTTTTCCAATTGTAGGTAAAGAAAGGGATATTTGCAGGTACGCACATCGCACAAACATGCCGAAGTGAGGAAGAAATACCAAAAGATTTATTTCCGATAATCAATAATATCGGTACTGTTAGACCGATTAACGGTCCTGCGACCCACCAAGGCCAAGGTTGCTTAATCCATTCGATGAATTGTTCCATATTTAACTTTTTTGTTTTTGATTCAATTTTAAAACTGTTGATTATATTAATTTTTTACCAAACTTAAAACCTGTAATCCATAATCAGGTTTAAGTTCCACATATTGACCCGGTTTATTCTAAGCTGATCAGGCAAGTCGCTGTTTTTCGGTTTTTTATTGATTACGAGTAATTGAAAGTTTAAGCCTTTGAGAAATTCCTTAAACTTGAAATCCAACATCCCTGAGAAGTGGTAATAGGAAGGAATCCCATATTTGTTAGTCTTAAAGGTATTCATATCAGAATGATGGACTGTTCCTGCACCGAATTGCGCAAAAAGCCCATCCAATGGAGTTATTAAGTCATATTTAAGAACCCATGCCTGCATATCTCCGCTTCCTTCATATCTTTCTCTTGATAGACTGGCATACAGATTTTCTCTTCCCCATTCGCGTGGAAAAAGGAATCTTCCTTTGTCACTTATGCCAAGGAAATTGAGAGAAACATAATGACGGCCAGAAAATAATCCTACCTTTGAACCTCCTCCAAATCCTTTTTCATCAGGCAATATATAGGTATTTGCCGGGTCAGGATTTCCACCGTCATTTACGGCAATCTGATAAAAGCCCTGTACACCCAAGTGAAGGTTAGCATCTCCTCCAATATTAAATGAATAATCTGACTGGGCAAAGCTCATATTGAAAACATTGTCTGCATGATAATTCCAGGCTTGAGCAGAAAATCCACTCTTGTGAAACTGGAATCCAAACATCCCTATTCCTTTTGAACTTATCTCATCTTTATAGTCTGAGGGTTGTCCAAATGGATTCCTTCCAAAAGGATAGACACCATAAGATTCCTCAATACTATACCAATCTACCGTTCCCCTTATGGTGACGGAATTGATCCACATGGCGGTTACTTTGTAGTTTAATCCAGAATAAACGGCAGATAAACCTCCAAAAACATTTGGTCTCATTCTATTATCCTGCTCGTTTAGCAATGGAGTGATAATTTTTTGCCTTCCAAAGGTGAATTTCAACCTGTTTTTCCGGTAAGCAATAAATAACTCCTCCAATCTGTCCAGCCTGTTGGTATTGGTGAGATCGTTCATATCATACAATAATATCTCATACCTGTTTCCCGCTCCTGTTATGGGATCTGCAATCCGAATGTTATTTTCAAACACCTGAAAGGTGAAGAATCCACTGAATCTGGCCTCAAACCCTTTCCATTCAGGACTGGTGTACCCTATTCCAGCACCAGCTGCCAAAGTGGTATAATTCAGGAGGTCTCCTTTATTTAAAGTAGACATAAAGAAGGATTTGATGTGGAAATCTACTTTTCCACTTTTAAGTTCTTCTCCAAGATTTTTCCTCGGTAGTGGTATAGAATCACTCTCATTCATATATATTTCACCAGCAAAAGCAGATAAGCTTGAGCCAAATAAAATTAATATAATCAGTAAGCGCATGTCATTCAAAATTGGCCAAAGTTTATAAATTATAAAGTGATATTTATCACCTTAAGATATCCGAAATTAAAAATGGCAAGACATAAAGTCTTGCCATCTATAATATGGGTTAATTAAGAACCTTTTTTCTACTTAATTATAGCAAAGTCGTAGGACAAACATAGTCACTCACTTCGAATAGTCCAGAGTCCTTGATGGCATCAAATCCACCTTTAACATCAATTAGATTGTCATATCCCCTGGCTCTAAGGATGGAATTGAAAACCATAGACCTGTAACCTCCTGCACAATGTACATAGTAGGTCTTGTCTTTATTTACTTTTGTCATACTGTCACTGATGTAGTCCAAAGGTGCATTTTCAGCATCGATGACATGTTCACTCATGTATTCAGAATTTTTTCTTACATCGAGAATATTTACCTGACCTTCTTTTTCAACAATGTGAGCCAATTCATCTGCCGAAACAGATTTGATGGAATCAGTTTCTCTTCCATCAGCTTTCCATGATTCAAAGCCTCCTTTCAGATATCCAATGCAATAGTCATAACCTACTCTTGCCAATCTGGTAATTACTTCCTCTTCCCTTCCTTCTTCCGCAACGATAAGAATTTCTTGCTTCAGGTCAGGAACCAAAGCACCTACCCATACTGCAAAACTTCCGTCGATGCCAATATTGATTGAGTTTGGAATAAATCCTTTCGCAAAAACCTGAGCATCTCTGGTATCGATGATTACTGCTCCGGTCTCGTTGGCAGCCGCTTCAAAAGCTGCAGGGCTCAAAGGATTGAATCCCCGGTTCAAAACCTCATCTATAGAATCATATCCTTGAATATTCATCATGACATTTTGAGGAAAATAGGATGGTGGAGGTGTCAAACCTGTTAGCACTTCTTTGACAAACTCCTCTTTAGTCATCTCCTGAAGGGCATAATTGGTCTTTTTTTGATTTCCCAAGGTATCGGAAGTTTCCTTACTCATATTTTTACCACACGCACTTCCGGCACCATGAGCAGGATAAATGATGATATCATCTGCCAAGGGCATGATCTTTTCTCTTAATGAATCATAAAGGTGAGCGGCCAATTTATCTTGGGTCAAGTCAGCGATAACTTTCTGCGCCAGGTCAGGACGGCCTACATCACCAATAAACAAAGTATCTCCTGTAAATAACGCCTCTTCTTTTCCTTCTTCATTGATCAATAGAAAACAGGAGCTTTCCATGGTATGCCCCGGGGTATGAATCACCCTGATTTTGGCTTTACCTAATGGGAATTCCTGACCGTCTTTTGCTACTATAGCATCAAAGCCCATTTTCATACCAGTGGGTCCAAAAACAATTGGGGCACCTGTCTTTTCAGACAAATCTTGATGACCTGATACAAAGTCTGCATGGAAGTGCGTTTCAAAAACATACTTGATTTTAGCTCCTCGTCTTTCAGCTTTTTCGATATAAGGATGTACCTCTCTAAGAGGGTCAATTACAGCAGCTTCTCCTTCAGACTCGATGTAGTAAGCTCCTTGAGCTAAACATCCGGTATAAATTTGTTCGATTAGCATATTAAATTCTTTTTTTTCGGTTATTTGATTAATAATTATAGTAAAAATATCATGACTCAATTTTTTATAAAATGACTTTTGTCACATTTTTCAAATTAAGCTTTCACCTGTGTTTTTTCCTCAATCACTTTAACTAATTGATGCGCAGGAACTACTCCTGATTGCCTCCAAATAACCTGTCCGTTTTGGAAAAGAATCAAAGTAGGAACTCCTCTTACCTGATATTTACTTGCTGCCAGGGGATTTTTGTCTACATCTACCTTTACTATTTTGATCTTATCTCCCATCTGTCTGGAAGTTTCCTGAAGTATTGGCTGCATCATTTGACAGGGCCCGCACCAGGTAGCGAAAAAATCCACTAAAACCGGCTGGGATCCTGATATTAATTCATTGAATGTTTTTGGTTGTGCACTCATGGTCGTATCTTATTTTTAATGATACAAATTTATAATCCTATTTTCAGTTCGACAGTAATTTTTATCACAATGCCTTAAATGCTGTTAAAATTCCGATCATTTTAGATTATTTGCTTATTTTCGCCCGACATATTTATTTCGAAAAAGATGCTTGATTATAAAAAGGTCAACAACCTTACGGGTTGGTTGGTTTTTCTGGTTGCAACCACCGTATATATACTCACAGTTGAACAAACTGCCAGCTTTTGGGATCCTGGAGAATTTATTGCCGTTTCTTACAAATTGCAGGTACCGCACCCTCCAGGTGCACCGTTTTTTTTATTGATCTACAGAATGTTCGGCTTTCTTGCTTTTGGAGATGGCCTGCAGGTAGCCTATTGGATGAATGTCGGCAGTGCGCTTTTTTCAGGATTTACAATTTTGTTTTTATTCTGGTCTATTACCTTATTTGGAAGAAAGCTTTTTAATATTCAAAAAGGACAGGAAACCAAAGGACAGACCATTACTCTTATGGGTGCTGGCATAATCGGGTCATTGGTCTACACTTTCACGGATAGTTTCTGGTTTTCGGCTGTAGAGGCTGAAGTCTATGCCATGTCTTCCTTTTTTACGGCAATAGTAATCTGGGCATTTCTGAAGTGGGATGTCATAGAGGATCCAAGAGATGAAAACAGGTGGATGATATTTATTGCTTACCTGGTCGGATTGTCCATCGGTATTCACTTACTCAACTTGGTTACATTGCCTGCATTGGCTTTGGTTTATTATTTCAAAAAGTACTCCGACCCGAATCTGAAAGGAGGCATTATAGCCCTAGTATTGGGAGGGATTGCATTGATTATCATCAATAATATTATCATTCCCGGACTTCCAAGTCTGGCAGGTTCAATAGAGATATTTTTTGTGAACAGTATAGGACTTCCTTTTGGCTCGGGTATTGTCGTTTTTTCTGCTTTGATTTTGGGTTCTTTGATTTATGGACTGATCTATTCCATCAAAAAGGAAAAAGTCATTCTCAATACCATTTTGGTATCACTGACTTTTATTTTAATAGGATATGGTTCATATGCCATGATTGTCATCAGAGCAAATCAAGACCCTGTTATCAATGAAAATGCACCTAAAGACATTATCAGCTATGTGTCTTATCTTAAACGAGAGCAATATGGATACAGACCTTTGCTTCATGGACAATATTTTGATGCAGAATTGGTAGACCAAAAAGAGGGCGCCCCAATTTACCTGAAAGGCAAAGAAAAATATGATATTGTGGACTACTCCACTACTAATATTTATGACCCTGAGAGGACCACAATCCTACCCAGAATTTATTCCACACAAGATCGGCACAAACAGATTTATAGAAGCAAGTTGGGCTTAAGAGAAGGAGAAAAACCGACTTTTTCCGATAATATTTATTTTATGCTATCCCATCAGTTGGGACATATGTATTGGAGATATTTTATGTGGAACTTCTCCGGGAGGGAAAGTGATTTTTCGGATGCACCTTGGTTAGGGATTTCTGATTTCTTCAGCAATATTTTCCCGGACTATATCAAAGAAAATAAAGCCCATAACAATTATCTGATGCTTCCTTTGATATTGGGGTTGATTGGGTTGATATTCCAAGCCAAAAATGATCCCAAATCATTTTACATTACAGCCATGCTATTCTTGATGATGGGTGTGGTGTTGGTTTTATATCTGAATTCTCCGCCTGTAGAACCTAGAGAAAGAGATTATATCTATGTGGGTTCCTTCTATGCTTTTGCCATTTGGATAGGAATTGGGGTAATGGCATTGGCCCATTGGATAGCCAAATTAAATAAAAACATGGTGATTGCCGGCATCATTGCTACCTTGATTACATTCCCTATTCCTGTTTTGTTGGCTTCCCAAAACTGGGATGACCATAACAGACAGGGCAGGTTTTTCTCAGTGGATTCGGCTAGGAACTTTTTGGCCTCCTGTGCCCCAAATGCAATTCTGTTTACGGGTGGGGACAATGACACCTTCCCACTTTGGTATGTGCAGGAAGTGGAAGGTTTCAGAACAGACGTCCGTGTAGTAGTATTAAGCTATTTTGATACAGATTGGTATGTTGAACAGATGGCCCGTCCTGTCAACGAATCTGCTGCGCTACCATTTTCACTGGATCACAAAAATTTTAAAAAAGGTACAAATGACGTACTTTATGTAGTGGAAAAGGAGGGATTGGATGCTATTTCAGCCAATGAATACCTGAAGTTGGTCAAAAACGAAAGTCCTCTGCTCAAACTCCAAACCTCTGGTCGAAGTACTTATAATATGGTTCCGTCCAGAAATTTAATCCTAGATGTCGATTTGCAGAATGTTTTCAACCAAGGATTGATTCCTGAGGGTATGGAAACTTTAATGACGGAACAGATCAATATGAGGGTAAAAGGAAACTATCTCACCAAAGGGAATCTGATGCTTATTGACCTCATCACCAGTAATAATTGGGAAAGACCTATATACTTCAATAATACCTCATTAGCAACAATAGGAATAGATATTGAAGATTATGTAGTCATGGAAGGCCTCACCTACAGGATGCTTCCGGTACGTAAACCGCCGGGATTAAGAAATGAATTGGTTAATACAGATTTGGCCTTTTCCAATATTATGGAAAAATTCGCTTTCCGAGGTATGAATGATCCCAACAATTATTTTGATGATGAATTCAGAAGATTCGCCTCCAACCATCGTTCAGCGATAAATTCTGTTGCTATCGCCTTGCTAGATGAGGATGATTTGGACAGGGCCGCTGAAATACTTAAATATAGCCTGGAAGTCATGCCTGACAAAGCCATTCCTTATGACCTGGCAAGTGGGCAATCCGTCCCCTTGCTGTTTGAGGTAGGTGAAGACGATCTGGCTTTGGATATAATAGATAAAATCTCTCACAAATCAGTTCAGATGCTGGATTTTTATTCCAAAACAAACAGAGATTATGACCGGGAAGCCATGATTTCAATAGAAATGCTGAAGTTCTTTATTCCACTTTTGGATGAAAGAGGTTATAAGGAAGAATCAGAAAAGCTCAAGATTGAACTAGAGAAAATCCTTGGACCCGGTTCCACCGGAGGAGGCCTGTTGGATAGAAGATAGTAAGTTTTGTTATTTGAATCTAAAATCCGAATCCTGCTAAGGTTTCGGATTTTTTTGTTGTGTTATTCTGACTGTCTCAATTAAGCATTTCTGAGAGTATTGGATAGGAAATCTTCACAAAAAAATGGTTTTTTTATATTTTGATGTAAAATCTGATAAATAAAAACCCTAAGTGCACCAAGATGGCTTTCTTTCCCTGTTATAGAAGGATGATCAGCAATTGATCAGGAAATTGTTGTGATTTCTTTTGAGGTTTTCAAAAGCGTTATTAATATATTTATGAAATGGAAACTATATCAATTGAAATAATAGATGAAAAGGCAATAGCCTTACTTGACAATCTTGAAAAGAGAAATCTTATTAAGATCAGAAAGTCTGTTAAGAGCAAAGTAAAAACTGAGAATAAAACCGAATCAATTTTTGATTTTGCCGGAATTTGGAAAAATAGAGATGTTGATTTAACAGAGCTTAGAAAAAAAGCATGGCCGAAAAGAACCTAATTCTTTGTGACACCAATATTCTAATTGAATTGTTAAAAAGTAATTGGGTTTAATTTTTTTTGTACAACACATAAAACAAATCCAATCCTTTGTCGGGGGAGGATTCCAAGGTGTAATCTTCATGGCTGATATCGGTGACGGAATCACCCTGTTGCTGATGTAGCTTATTCCTGTTCATCCTATTGAGGATTTCATAAGGCCATCTCAACATAAAAGCAGGTAATCTGTACTGTAGATTGAAAATGTCAAACCGCATGATTTTATTTACTGACTTACGGTTAGCTTCATGGTAAGCCCAGATTTTTTTATTTCCACCTATTCCCATAGGCTCAACTTTATCAAAAATCCCCATACACAGATCTTTCAATTGCTTGGGAGTATACTCTCTGATATGCCAGGGATTACGGGAAAGGGTATGCCTGATATTCGGTGTGGAAATAATGGCTTTACCACCTGCCTTTAAGACCCTGTAGATTTCCTCCAGAAAAAGTCTGTCATTCTGTATATGTTCTATAACCTGAAAACTGACGACACTGTCAAATGCATTTGTTGCCAAACCTGAAAACGGGGGAATAAATGCTTGTTGGAAGACAGCATTCGGATACTTGGGACTGAGATTATCTATGACTTCCTGAATTTTGTCAATACCAAGATAAGAATCCACATTTTCCAAAAGCACTTCCACGCCTCTACCCTCGCCACATCCCACTTCCAGAAGATCTCCTTTCACCATAGGTTTGGCAGCAATATAAGCTTTCAAAAGACGTTGGTGGATAGGGTTATCACTGATCAACTTATCAGAAGCAATTTCCGTTGTATAGGTAGCCATTTAAAATTTCATTAATTTGGGCAAAATTACGGTTAATTTTTAAATCAAGATGATCAGAAAAAAAATCACCAAGAAAATTATCCCCTATCTAGGTCTATTGCTCATATTGGCGGCATTTCCCTTTAAAAGTTTTTCCCAAGAAACCTTGGAAACTCTTAATCAGGCCCTTAGATATTCCCGGTATTCACGTCTAGCGTTAAAAATTCTTCCTATCCAAGTTGAAAATAAGAAGTTTATTCTTCAAATGCCGGTTGAAAAAATCGAAATGGATATAGAATTTGATTCCTATCAATTTGCTTACGCTGTTCTATCCGGATTTCAGGAACCGATTACAGATCAGAATTTGATAAGTTTAACCAAAGATGATATCATCCGAGAAACCGAATATCACTATTATTTTGAAAAAACAGTAACCATACCCGAACCGCAGGAAATGGCTTTTGCATTGTTAAAAGCTACTGACACCCGACAGGGAGATGTGTATTACCATCATATTGACCTCATAAGCCCCTTTGTATTTGGTCACCCCAATTTCTGGGCTTATTACAGAGACGGGATCCCGTTTGATCAGGCTTTTGTCATCCAAAAAGACCCCATTGAATTTAAAGGGAGAGGTTTGATTGAATTTCATAACTTTCATTACCCTACAGAATTTGATCCACCACTTCCACCCATGGAAATCAGACCTGCACCGGTAGCAAGAGAAATAAAAGTGGATTATAAGGGAAGCTTTCTGGCCAATCTACCCAAAACCTTCGATGACGATGGCTACTATTTTATCCAGGCAGATACCAATTCTACTCAGGGAATGATGCTCAAATCCGTACCGGAAACATTCCCCAGAGTAAATGATTATGAAGAAATGGTGGAAATGGTAGTCTATATTTCTACCCGAAGAGAGCATGAAACATTGAAAGAAGCTGAAGACAAAAAAATAGCCCTTGACCAATATTGGTATAGTCTGACCAAAGATGAAGAAACTGCCAAGAAACTGATCAAAGAATATTTCAAACAGATTGAATTCGCAAATATCATGTTTACTGATTTTAAAGAAGGTTGGAAAACCGACAGGGGAATGGTCTTCACAGTCATGGGGCCTCCGAATGAGGTTTTCTTCAGATTGAACGGAGAAATATGGTCTTATGTCAGCCCTGATTCCAATTCGAAAATAACGTTTACCTTTGCACGGGTTAAAAATATTCTGACCCCAAATTATTACATACTCAACCGATCCAGGGCGCTACAGCCTGATTGGTTCAAAAGCATCACAACATGGAGAAACGCTCAGATGGTTTTCTGATCAACAAAGGAGAACATGAAAAGGATTATATTTTTGGAACAAGAGCGGTTATGGAAGCCATCCATGCCCAAAAAGATATAGACAAGATTTTGGTTGACAAAGAAGTCAACAATGAACTGATCAAAGAGCTTTTGGCTTTGGCCAAAGAAGAAAGAATCAATGTGGTCAGAGTTCCGGAAGCGAAACTCAACCGAATTACCCGTAAAAACCATCAAGGAGTAGTCGCCCATATGTCGGCTATTCAGTATGCTTCTTTGGATAATGTCATAGATGAATGTTTTTCAAAGGGAGTAGCTCCCCTTATTTTGGTCTTGGACAGGATTACAGATGTGAGAAATTTTGGCGCGATGGCAAGGACTGCTGACTGTGCCGGTGTTCATGCCATAGTTATTCCAGAAAAGGGAAGTGCCCAGATCAATTCAGACGCAGTCAAAACCTCAGCAGGAGCTTTGAATCATTTGCCTGTTTGTCGTGTCAAAAACCTCTATTACACTGTCAAAGATCTCAAGAAGATGGGCCTTAACGTGGTCAGTGTAACTGAAAAAACAGATCGTCTGATGTATGATGCGGACTTCAGTCTTCCAACCGCCTTGATCATGGGTTCTGAAGAAGACGGAATCTCCCAGGAACTGATGGGGGTTTCTGATGAATTTGTAAAAATCCCATTATCCGGAAATATTGACAGCTTAAATGTATCTGTTTCCGCCGGAGTGGTGGTTTATGAAGCGATAAGGCAGAGAAGGTAGGAAGTAGGGAAGTTGGGGAGTTGGAAGAAATTGACCGATGACGGATGTTGGATGACCGATGTTTTTAGGGTAGTTGGAGAAAAAGAAGATTTGATTGCCAAAATGTTGAAGAGGCGAAAAAGCTTGTCCTTGGCATTTCGAACGTAGAAGCAGGTCCGCCATGGCGGAAGAAATCTATAAAACTCGAGGCTTTACAGATTTCTCCCCCGATATAACCCTTGGGGGAGAAATGACAAGGCAAAGCAATTTCCAAGGATTGAAAACTATTTTTTGGTTCAAGTTGTAAATTAATCCAGCTTTGATATTACTTTCTTGTCCTACTGACTTTTAAGAAGGCAATGCCTACTGGGACTATCCTACTACCTGTTTCAAACTGTCCACTGAGACTGCCTACTTCTCCTTCTCCCCTGGTTTCATCAGTTTTTCCTGTACAAGACCAGGGTATTCTTTGAGATAGAGATCTCTTTGCGGGAAAGGAATTTCTATATCATTATTTTTGAAAGCATTGAAAATACCTCTCATGACCCGATCTCTAACCAATATCCAAATATCCACATCATTTACCCAAAACAAAACCCGGAAGTTGACAGAATTGTCCGCAAAGGTCTGAAGAAAAACTTTTGGTTCAGGAGCTTTTAGAATTTCATCCCTATTAAGTTCTTTAGTGATCAGTTCCGTGACCAAATCCATGTCAGATTTATAAGCCACACCAATAATCAGCTCAACCCTTCTCTTTTTATCAGAAAGTGTCCAATTGGTCAGGTACTGTGACAATAAGTCTCCATTTGGAATGATTACTTCGGCGCCATCCCAATTTTGGATTTTACTGGAACGAATTCCGATATCTTTGACAACACCTTCCACTACCCCCACTTCAATCGTATCTCCTATCTGAATAGGTTTCTCAAATGCCAATATAACCCCTGAGACCAGGTTATTGACTATTGTCTGCAATCCAAAACCTATACCTACGGACAAGGCACCCAGCACAATAGCTATTTTATCGACCGGGATGCCCGATGCTGCAACAGCAATCAAAAAACCAATCGTCAGAACTGCCAATCTGATCAACAGAATCGAAGAACCCAACCTTTTGTTTCCCAAACCCACATTTTGCTGATCCTTAATGGAAGCCATGTACGCAACGGTGTTAGCCAAAAATGTGGCTACATAAATTACAACAAAAAATACAGCTATCTGGGCAAAAGTGAATGAGGCATTCAAAATACTTCTCGGCTTCACCAGAAATTTACCAATAGCATCAATCATGGAATCCAGAATACTCAGACTTTCAAAAAAATAATATCCCCAAATAGCAAATGCAAGGTAAGAAAAGATCCTGTTTACTTTTTTCTGTATATCGTTGAAGTCTATCATGGAAGTAAAATCACTCTCACTTTTTCTACTTACCTCAATCTGTAGATATATCAATTCCTTAATAAGAATTACAAAAATCACCAAGGCCAAAGCATGCATCAGACTCAGCGTAGCAGTAATTCCGATCATTTTGCTCAGACTGAATCTCCCAAAAATGTTTGCAAGTATGGAGGCTACTCCAAAACCAATATACAATTTGGCAAATAGCTTAATATAGGGCGGAATATCTGTTTTTTCATCCGCCTTCTGCAATTTCAACAACCTCAAACCCAGAAATATCCCAAAAGCATTTATTATAAGTAAGTGCCACCTTTCCTGATAGGCAATTTCCCAATACAAGTTGCTGGCAGTACTGATTAGAAAAAGAAAAAAAAGCATCCACCAAACCCTGTAAAGTTCTTTCCCTATTCTTCTTCTCAATAAAACCCCTGATATACTGACCATCAGCACTAAGACCAAAGCAAAAAAGGAAACAGGGGGATTTGGGTAAAAAAATGGGGCAATGGCCAAAATGATCATCAAAGAAGAAAGAAAAGGATATCTCGGAACGTAATTCATCCTCCCTAAGATAATCCCGGAGAACTCTTTTTCACTTTTGATTTTTTTAAGGTTGGATCCTGCCCAGTAGTTGATCAAAAACATCAAAAGAACTAAAAATATACTAATGCCCAGATGGTTTTTGATATATCTGCTGACAATAGTCTGATTTAAACTGAGGGATGTCTTAAAAATATCCACAAGCCTTTCCGTATTTGGAAAATCCTTGGGTTCCCAGATAAAATTATTTTCTTTGTCAAAAAGCGCTTTTTCCAATCCTCTTTTTTGGGAATCCAAATTATCGGTAATCTCATCGACTTTAACAGTGATACTGGAAATTCTTGATTGAAAAGTGAGCGCTTGTAGCCTCTGCAAATTCAAAATGCTGTCTGTGCGTGTCAGATTGGCCTTTAAATTTGTTATAGCAGTTTGATATTCGGGAAGTAGAGTTGTATCTCGAAGATTGTACCGCATCAGGTCATCCTGTTTGATAGAATCAATTTTGGTTTTGACCTTTGCCAGGTTATCTACCCTATTCCTCACAGTCTCTTCTGCAGTTACTATTCTTGCATTCATAGAGGTCATCAGGTTATTGAGTGCATTCAAGTATCTCAAATTGACCTTAGTTTCGGCACTTTCCAACCTTTTCTCTACTATCAAAAACACCCCTTCAGACACAGAGATTATTTCCGAAATTTGACCTGTGTCCAATTCATTCTTCAATATTTTATTGAGCTCATTGATTTTTAAAGTATATTCTTGGGTTTTTCTGATACTTCCCTCCAGTGATGGTTTGGGTTCTGCTTTTTGGGCTTCAGTTTCATTTTCATCTGACATAAATAAAGAATCCAACAAATCCTGAGCATTGGTGATCTGCGCAGACACTTGGTTATGCATTGAGAACAGCATAAATATTGAAAACAAAATCCCTAATGACTTCATCTGAATATTTTTTTTAAATGTAAGTAGAATATAATATGAATGCCGGAAAATTGCATGGGTTTTCTGTAGAAAAAGCTGGAAGTCGGACGTTGAGTTCTGAAAAAACTTATAAAAGATACTCTAGGTAATAAGGCAACGTACATCTTAACTATCAAATACTATTCTGGTCAATTGGTACAATTTCGTCATAAGTTAATAAATAACAACCCTGTCAACTTGGCGGATTTTGGACCAAATTAAAGCAAAAGTCAGCCATAATGTCCTGATTTTCGGAGTGGTATATTATTTATTGGATAGAAAGAAAAAAGAAATTCAAAAAATCAAACCAATTACCACTATGAAACTTGTAAAATATAACCAGTTGGAACCTAATTACCCAACTACTTTCAGTAGCTTATTGGACAGGTTCTTTAATGACTCCATCGGACAAAACATCAAACAATTCACTCCAGCAGTGGATATTTCGGAGGATGAAAACCAATTTGAAATTCACGTATCCGTGCCGGGAATGAAGAAGGGAGATTTCAATCTTGAGTTGAATGACGGAAGGCTGACCATTTCCGGTGAAAGAAAATTGGAAGAAAAAAAAGAAGGGAAAAATTTCCACGCCCTTGAAACACACTACGGATCTTTTAGCAGGTCTTTCTATCTTCCGGAAAATGTCAAAGAAGATGGAATCGCCGCTTCTTATGAGGATGGATTACTCAAAGTCAAGCTTCCCAAGGAAGAGAAAAAAGAAAATAAATCAAAAATTGAAGTAAAATAAAGGCAAGTGGGGAAACCCACTTCCTTTTTTTTTGTTATTCTTTTATCTACATCGTAATCAAACACACTTTCCTGTTAAACGTTGTTAAAACCATCTGCCAAACAAAAAATAAGCTTGGTTTTTGATACCGTGAATCTTTAAATTACGTGTATCAAGTTGTAACTTAAAAAAGAAAAGAAATGAATAAAAAGCAGTTTTTCCTTGGAATCATCCTTGCTTCATTGATCGGAGGCGTAGTGGCACTTGCAGGGGCAAGCTACCTTTCGAAGCAAAATTCCGCCTCAAACTTCACAGATAAACAGGATACAAGTCTGGTCAACTGGCTATCTGATGAGAAATTCACCATACCTGATGGAATCAATTTTGTAGCCTCGGCTTCAATGGTCACTCCTGCTGTAGTGCATGTCAAGAGCAGCATTACGGTCACCCAAAGTCAAAGAGGTGCAGATCCTTTTGAGGAGTTTTTCGGATTCAGGTCTCCTGACAGAGGTCAGATGCCTAGAGAAGGAAGAAGTTCTGGTTCGGGTGTGATCATATCCGCTGATGGATACATTGTGACCAATAACCATGTAATTGAAAATGCTTCACGAATAGATATTTCCTTAGAGGACAATACAAGATACTCGGCCATAGTAGTGGGCACAGATCCTACAACGGATTTGGCTTTGCTCAAAATTGAAGCGAGTAATTTGCCTTTTGTCAAATTTGGAGATTCTGACAAAACAAAAGTGGGTGAGTGGGTTTTGGCTGTGGGTAATCCGTTTGACCTGACCTCAACAGTGACTGCAGGTATCATCAGTGCCAAAGCGAGAAACATCGGTATCCTGAGAGATTTAGAGAACAATTTACAGATTGAATCTTTTCTGCAGACTGATGCAGTAGTCAATCCTGGAAATTCCGGTGGTGCTTTGGTCAATTTAGCCGGGGAACTCATTGGTATCAACACAGCCATTGCATCGCGAACCGGGACTTTCAACGGTTATGCATTTGCTGTCCCCAGTTCCATAGTGAAAAAAGTTATGGATGATCTGCTCGAATTCGGAGCAGTACAAAGAGGATTATTGGGAGTTCAGATAAGGGATGTCAGTCCTGAATTGGAAGAATTTCTCGGTGAGAAATTAGATGTTGCGAGAGGAGTCTATGTTGCTGAGGTGAATGAGGGTAGCGGGGGCCAAGAGGCTGGAATCAAAAAAGGTGATATCATTATTGGAGTTGATGGTACAGAAATTTATAATGTTGCCAAACTTCAGGAAATGGTTGCTAGAAAGCGACCCGGAGACAAAGTTGATGTAGAATATTTGAGATCAGGTAAAAAATATACCACTACAGCGACCTTGAAAAATATTTCAGGAGACACTAAAGTCATCAGAAAAGAACTGCCTGTAAGAGCGACATTTGGAGGGGTAACCTTTGAGGATTTAAAACCCGACCTAAAAATAAGGCTTAAACTTGATGGCGGAGCCAGTATCATAGACATTGCAAATGAAGAATGGCAAAAGTCAGGCGCAAAAGTAGGGTTTATCATTACTTCAATTATCAGCCAACAAGGGCGTTACAGAATTACCGGCGCAGATGATATTTCCAAAATCCTATTTGAAAGTAAAGGTGAAGAAGTGGTTATCTTGGGTGTTTATCCAAATGGTCAGGAATATTACTTCGAAGTCAATATTGAATAAAGAGTTTGTTTGGTTTTTTTATTGAAAAGCTGGCCTGAGTTTTCAGGCCAGCTTTTTTTATTTACTAAAATGCACCATCATCAAGATCGCCCCGGCCGTGCCGTCCATGGTGGGTTCGTTGGTGCTGTAATCTCCAACGTCATCATGATAGACTACATGCTCGTTTTGGAAGGCGGCAAACTTATCAGGTTTTAATAATGTCAGGCCAAGCAGGTTATTGTAAATAGAAGTATAAACCGGCCCGTCCACCAATCCTCCGGGGACGTCCATTCCCAGCAAAACAAAGGGCGCAGTATGCACTTCTACAGGACACTCTCCTCCTTCCGGAATCCCGGTAAACATGGAACTTCCCCAAGGATTTTTTCCAAACAACCAATCTCTTTGAGAAGCCAGAAATGGTTCGAATTGCTTATCCCCTGACATTTTCTCATACAGGATCACCTGGGTGGCCAAACTTGTCAACAGGTTATTGCTGCACCAGATAAATGGCACGCCGATATGAAAAGGGTTTTTCTGGGCACGCTTCAAAGTATAATCAATGCCATCTTTATAATATCCTTCCAAAGTTTTTTTGAAATCTTCATCCACCACTTCATGTAGGGAATAATGCCCCATATTGATAAAAGGATACAACTGATAATGGGCTGCTGAGTCCCTTACCGTCCAACTATCGGCTGTATTACTTTGCAATGCATAGGATTTGGCTTGTTCCAAATACCTTTCTTCTTTGGTCAATTTGTAGAGTTCTGCGGCACCCCATTCCATATCATCTGCCCAGGTTTCTTCATTGTAGCGATAAGGCGCTCCATAGGAATTGCCCTGCTGAAAACCTTCCTTCTCTCTGCCCAATTGATACAAGGAGATCGCAGCCCTTTTACACTTTGCTGCAAAAATAGAATCATTCAGATCCATTCCCCAGATCCGGGCCGCCAAAGCCATGGCAGCGGCACTTCTTCCTGCCAAATTAGCAACACCGGTTGCCTCACTTTGATACTTGCTCAATCCCTGTGATTTACCTGTGGCAAAATAGCCCACCCGATAGGAATTTTCACCCCAGCCATAATCCGCATTGTCTTTATTGGGAATCTTAAAACCCCGGTGATCCCTATCATCCGCTACCTGATGGAAAAGCTGATCGGGCGCAGGATGCATTTTATGGATCCAGTCCAGACCCCATTTGGCCTCATCCAAAATATCCGGAATTCCATTTGCACCCGGCTGACCCAATGCATTGACCTTGTCTTCAAACCTATCTGGATACATCTCATAAGCCATCAACATATGGGCCGTGGCATAACTGGAAGTAATCAGATACTTCAGCTGATCTCCGGCATCATGCCAACCTCCGCTCAAGTCCACAAAAGTACTGTCCGGCATAGGCCCAAAAAACGATCTTCCATCCTTTTGGTGACAGACCATATCCAAAGCAGGATTATAGCCACAGCGCTGCTGCCGCATAAATTCCAACAATTGTTTCTGATAGCCTGCATAGGCATTGTGTGAAATCAAAAAAGGAGTGGAAGTGAATCCTGATTTCTTTCCTTTCAGAACATACTGACCTTCTTCACTAAATCCCGAAAAATCCACTTCCCAATACAAAAATCCACCCCAGGCATCTTTTTTCAGTTTGATAGGTTTGATGTCCAAGACAGTTTCACCTGTTTCAACATGCACCAACAGGAAATTCTCCCGGACGGTCTCTTTACTGAAAATCACTGCAACCTTGCTGTCCTCGGGGAGGTAACCGATTTGGTTGATGCGGATTTGAATATCTTGAGTATTGGAATTGGCATGAGCCA
>CAZLJT010000038.1:0-19200 GCA_964559905.1 uncultured Aquiflexum sp. | reverse complement strand
ACCCGTTTTGAAATTGGAATCAATCTGAAAAGTCAAGAACCTGCGGGAAAATTGTTGGCAAGCGGAAATGCCATGTGTACCCACAAGATCAATTTGACAGAAATATCAGACATAGACCGGGAAGTTTTGGATTGGCTGAAAAAAGCTTATGAAAATGCCGGTTAATAAGGACTTATGGTAAATGTCAGAACAGAAATAATCATTCAACAACATCTTGAAAAAATTGAAGGATATAGTGGAAAATAAAGAATATTAAATAGAAAAACAGTTTATTGGGATCAATGGAAAAAAATATCAATTACAAGAGTTTAAAAGTAATCACTCTTATATTTCTGGTCAACCTATGCTTGTTTTCCTTTACAAATGCCCAAGAAGTTTTGAAATTGGAAGATGGTCATTTACCTGGAAACGGAAAACTGGAACAAATAGACTGGCTGACCGGGTACTGGAAAGGAACCGGATTGGGTGGCGAATGTGATGAGATTTGGATGCCTGCCATTGATAACAGCATGGCAGGGGTATTCCGATTTGTGAACGACAGCAAAATCCAATTTACTGAATATATGTTGATAGAGGAACAAGGAGAAAGTTTAACCATAAAACTCAAGCATTTCAACCGTGACCTGAGCCCGTGGGAAGAAAAAGATAATTGGGTAGAATTTAAATTGGTCAAAATCGAAGGTCAGACAGCCTATTTCGACGGTTTGACTTATCATAGGCAAGAAAATATATTGACCATCAGCCTTTCTTTATCCTCCAAGGACAAATCCTGGGTTGAAAAGTTTAGATTCGAAAAGGTAACCCAATAAGAATTTAAAATCACAGCCCAAATGAGCATTTAACTCCAAAGCCCAACTCCCGACCTTCAATCGAGCAAAAACTTCTATCTCAGATTGGGTTTCCGGCAGGCTACAGCAAATCCTTTGATTTTGACTGATGGAAAAGTTTTTATTGAAATTAACCCGGATCGCTATGCCAGAGCAGGTGTCAAATTATTCAGGGAAAGTTGGAAACCTGAAATCCAAAAACTCCAAGAATTTACTGCCGTCACCGCTATGGAAAATAGTTACCTCCTATCGGATCCGAGTGGAGTATGGATATATTTGGTGGAATTTGTTGCACCCACGGAATTAGTGATGGATGAAAAAAGTTTCAGTGTTTTGGGAAATTTTGCGGGATTGAGTTTGGAAACCACCGACATCCAAAAGTCGAAGGAGTTATATGAAGCTTTGGGTTTTACAATTTCCGGTGGAAATTTGAACCACGGCTACATTTCTTTGGAAAACCATGGCTTCACGATTTCCTTAATGAAACTACTCTCCTGCCCCCATCTTTTTTTCAATCCTTCCATGACTTATTTCAATGGTGCTGGAAATATTAAAGTCATCGAAAAAATCAGAAAATTAAATATTCCCATAACAGAAGAAATCACTCATTTCAACAATAATAGATTGGTCGACAATATCATCATCAGGGATCCTGGGGGCTTTGGATTTTTTATTTTCAGTGATTGATAATTCCCTCTTTTGTTGACTATCCAAAGAAGTGATTATCTTAGATGATCAAAATGTTAGCCGAATGAAATCCAAACTATTGATTTTCCTGGTCTTCCTCCTTTATATCTCTTGTGGGGAAAAATCATCTGAAAAGGAATCATACTATCCCGTAATCGGCTATATCCAATTGGATGATTCCGTATTGGAAATCTCCGAAATGGTAACGGATCTTGAAGTACCTTGGGATTTGGAGGCAGTAAGAGAGGGGGAATTGTGGTTTACACAAGTCAGCGGTTCCCTTCATCGGTTGGATATAAAATCCGGAGAGAAAAAAGACATCTTTCAGATTCCGGATTTGATTGCCAAAAAATCTTATGGCCTTTTAGGCATGGCTATTCACCCCAAAGAACCTTTAGTTTTCCTTCATTATACCTTTGCTGTTCCCAAAATGGGCAAGGAGGAAGAAATCAGGTCAAGATTGGTCAGGTACGATTTCAATGGTGACACTCTGATCAATCCCAAAATCCTTCTGGATAGCCTTCCTGGTGCAACATACCACAACGGTTCAAGAATTGTAATTGCCAAAGATAATACCTTGTTGATTTCCCTTGGGGATATTGGAAAAGTAAATCTTACCCAGGACAAGGATTTTCTGGGCGGGAAAATTTTAAGAATAAACTTGGATGGAAGTATTCCCAAAGACAATCCGTTTCCTGACAATCTTGTATGGGCAATGGGATTGCGAAATACCCAAGGATTGGTATTTGGAAAACAAGATCAATTGTACGGGTCGGACCACGGACCTGCAAATGATGATGAGGTCAACCTTTTGGTCAAAGGGGGGAATTACGGATGGCCGGATGTGCAGGGTTTTGTTGACAATGAAAAAGAGACTGCTTACGCAGGAAAAGTGGATGTGATAGAACCTTTGGCAGCGTGGACACCCACACTTGCTGCCGCAGGATTGGCTTATTTTGGAAATAAAAACATCCCCGAATGGGAAAACAGCCTTTTGCTGGCCACTATGAAAGGACGTTCTTTAAGGGTTTTGCATTTGAATGATGAAGGAACCAAAATAGTCGAGAAAGATATTTTTCTCCAAAAACATTTTGGAAGAATTCGTGATATCAGTGTTTCTCAATCTGGCGATATATTTTTAAGCACCAGTAACAGAGATTGGCATCCCCGATTCCAACCTTGGTTATACGATGGCCTGCCCGAAGGCCCTGATCGAATCATAAGAATTCGTAAAATGAATCAAAATGAGAAATTAGATCCCGCGATCCGGATTTTCAAAAAAGACTTGGAACCAATTGAATTGCTGGATGAAAACTGGTCTTACGAGGTGCCCAAAGAATTTGATACCGGCGCCAAACTCTATACCCAACATTGCCTAACTTGTCATGGCCCTGACGGTAAAGGCTCTCCGAACCTAATTCCTCCACTGTCTCAAACAGATTGGGTTACAGGAGATAAAGGAAGGCTAATCCGAATCATGCTTTTAGGTCTCTCGGGTGAAATTGAAATAAATGGCGACACCTACAATCAGGAAATGCCTGCTTATAGCTACCTTTCAGATGAAGAAATTGCAGATTTACTCACTTTCATTAGAAATCAATTTGGAAATAAATCCGGAGCTGTAATTGCAGGAGAGGTCTTCGAGGAAAGGAAGGGTTTAAAAAGGTAAAATAAACGGAATCAGAAAGATTGATAAGATCATCACAATGACCGTAAAAGGGACACCCACCTTAACAAAATCCCCGAATCTGTAATTCCCCGGCGCAACTACCAGGGTATTGACCGGAGATGAAACAGGAGTCATAAAAGCTGAAGAAGCAGCCAATATTACGGCCATAGCAAAAGGATAGGGAGAAAGTCCTAGCTCATAAGCCACGGCTACGGCAATCGGGGCCATAAGAACAGCCGTAGCAGTATTGGAAATAAACAGTCCCAAAATTGCAGTAATGAAAAACAATGCACCTATTGCTACTCTTGGCGCACTGTCCCCTACCAAAACCAAAAGGGCATCAGATGCCATTTCTACACCGCCTGTTCTTTGTAAGGCTATCGAAAAAGGCATCATCCCCACTATCAAAACTAAACTTTTCCAGCTAATGGAATTATAGGCGCTGTTCATATCCACTATACCAAAAATACCCATCAGCAAGCAACCCAAAATTACCGCGTGAACATTGGGCAACAATCCAGTCACCATCAACCCTACAACCAATCCCAAAATAATCAGCGCATGGGTTCCTTTACCTGCAGCCGGTAGCACTTCCTCAAACTCTGTGGGCATATTCAATAAAATGATATCATCCGAATCCTGAAACATCCTTTTGATATCGTCCCAGAATCCTGCAAATAATATAGTATCACCAACTTTCAGTTCTATATCCAGTAAGTCTTCGGTAATTGGCCTGTCTCCTCTCCAAATCCCGATGACAGTCAACCCGGTATCCGTCCGGATTCTTGCATTGATAACGGTTTTACCGACCCAAGATGATTCTGCAGGCAGAATCGCTTCGGTCATCCCAAGTTCCTGGGAAATCGAAGTGAGATATCCCTTTCCTCCGGACAACTTTATTGGTTCGACACTATATTTTAAGGCTAACTCATTGATTTTTACTTCAGATGTACTTGAATCCAAAAACATGATATCACCAGCTTTAAAATCCATTTGTTTAGTCGGCCGATTAAATACAGTCTTTGAACCTTCCTTTCTTTCCACAGCCAGCAGGTTAACACCATTTTTCCCAAAATCAAGTTCATTGATCTGTAACCCTAATAAGGGAGAATCCTCTAAAATCTTAAGGCGATACTCTCTTTTTTCCAAATTGTATTTGGAGATCAAATCTTTGAAAGTGGGTTTTCTTCTTTTTTTACCTATCAAATCTGAATTGTCAGGGAGCCATTTTCGGGCCACCAACATATAAAGAACCCCCATGATCAAAATGGCTAATCCAAAAGGGGTAATGGTGAAAAAATCAAATCCGCTTTCTCCCTGTCGCATCAATTCCGAATTGACCACCAAATTGGGTGCTGTCGAAATCAAAGTCATCATTCCACTGATCAATGCGGCAAAACTCATGGGCATCATCAAATGACTTGGAGATATTCCTGTGTTGTTGCATATTCTAAATACTACCGGAATAAAAATGGCCACAATGGCTGTAGAACTCATGACAGAACCCAATCCAGCTACTGCCACCATCAATAAGAGTAATAATTTGGTTTCATTTCCGCCTGCTTTAACATTGATCCAGTCACCTAAATCTCTCGCCACACCTGTTCTCACCAAACCTTCTCCTAATACAAACAATACAGCAATCAATACTATATTAGGATCACTGAATCCCACCAAGGTCTCTTCTACAGTGATGATACCTGTAAAAGGCAAAGCTGCAATCATTATCACCCCGACAGCATCCATGCGGGGTTTGTTTTTGATAAACATCGCTATTGCAGCAGCCAATAAAGCCAGTACCCAAATCAATTTAAGATTAAATCCTGTATCTGTTAAGTTTTGGATAAAATCCAAAATTAGAGGACTGAAAAAAAGACTAAGATATTGGAGGGCTAAGGCAAATACCGATAGAATCAAAAACATAATTACTGGAATATTTTAAAGAGAACCTAAATGGGCTTCAAAGGTAAAGACTTATTACAAATTGTAAAAAAAACCAATGATTTTAGGATAAAGTGAAAACTAAGATTTTAAATATTACCCGTTATGAACAAACAACAATGAAAAAATAAGTCATTTAGGAACTATTCAAATTATCCATTTGAAAATAAGATAAAATCAAGAATTAAATTTCAAAAAACAGCCAAAAATTTGTTTAAAGCATATTTTTATTGTTTAAGCAGTATAATTTATATAGTTGATTTTCAATTATTTATAAGATTATTTGCTCAATTATAAAAAAAAGTCAATTTAAAAGGTATAATTTTTAAAAAGTAATTTGTTACATTTAAAAAACATTTAACTTATCATAAAGTTAAATCACCCTGAATAATGCTTATTAATTACCCATAAATGAATTGTCTTATGCAATGGGATAAAATTATACTTGTAGACGATGATGCTGTTACAAGTCAGGTCCATAAAAGACTTATAGACCATATTGGTTATGATGGAGAGGTTGTATTGCTTCAAGATGGCACCAAGGCCATGAATTATATTCAATCCCATTTGACCGAAACTCAAGTCAAAAAGAAAAAAGGATTGAAAGATTTGGTATTATTGGACCTGCACATGCCGGGGACAAACGGATGGCATTTTATGCAACAATTCAGAAAATTTGATAAAAAAACAAAAAATAAATTCAGAATTGTAATGGTCAGTAGTTCCATTCATCCTGATGATATTGAACCTATCAAATTAATTCCTGAAATAGAGGAATATATTATCAAACCACTTTCAGTCGACAGATTAAAGAATTTGATCTACGGATAAAAATATTAGCCTTTTCACAAATTGGAGATTTTGACTCTTCCCTACATTTTTTGATCTTCCCCTCCTGCTTAAATTTAAAAGTTTAATATTTCAAAGTTCCATACTTCTGGATAGGTTAAATTGGAGTTTCTGAGAATCAATTAGAATATGCTTTTAATTTACTTAAACCTCATATAATCACGATATTGAATAAAATTGCTTAATCGTATTTTGTTGAGTTTCATAACGACAAAAACCGGATTGCTTAGAAAACAAAATTTGTCTTGAAGAATAAAAAGCCCAAGGTGACATCATTTTGCTGTTTAATGGTAAAGATGAAGGCCCGGTTTCAGCGCTAAATGTGATCAAAAACATTATTTAAGCTGGACAAGACAGGATCATACAAACCGCTTAATTAGCTTTCGAGTCAAAAAGATTCCCTCAACAATGTCGCTTTGCTTATAGCAGAAAAATCAGCTTCCATCTCATAGTAAATCAAAAAAGCATTATTAATCCGATCCGCATCTGTAATGTCAGGGATTCTGACGTATCTGCTACCCACCCCGGGAGGCCAAGCTGCTGCGGACACCCTAAAGGCTATCTTCCCTTTGTTCATCCCAATTTCCTTAATTATCAGACTATTTGTATTTCCATTCGCCAGCCTTGCAGTCATAAATGATCCTTTTTTGATTTTTCCTGTTTCCGGGTCTATTTCACAAATGACACTGACCTTTGGACCTCCCCCTTTTTCATAGCCACTTTGAAATACCCCATCGAATGCCCCTTCCAACACCTGAGACTTGTTGAGATATTTACCATCATTGCTACCTCCATCTACAGTAAAAACCGCCAATAGCTTACCCTCTTCAAAAGCGATAACGGTTCCTCTCCCGTCTACCGGTGTTTCTTCATATCTGATTTTCCAAACTATTTCACCATTTGGTTTGGTTTTGAGGATAAAGGGGTCCTGATTTATGCTGCTAACTTGGTCATAACCAATTTTAAAAGTATTGCCCTGAGCATCCTGGACTTCTGTGCCTTTGGATAAGACAACAGTTGAATTCTGATCATACTGCGGTCCCTCAATTTCTGATTGACAGGAACAAATATTAAAAAGACCAATAATCCCAGCGAGAAATGGGAGTTTTTTCATGACATTCTTAAGTGGGTGATTTTCAAATGTATTAAAGATTCCGGAAATTCCACAAAATTTGAATCCGAACAGATATAAAAACGGGGTTCCAAAAAAATTTAGAACCCCGGATAAAAATTTTACGGGTATTTTACCAAATGCACGGTCTGTTTGAATATTTTATTCTTGATGGACCATATGAATCAATCAAGAAGTATTCCGCTTAATAATGAATTAAACACTTTTGCTATCATTTATAATCTAAGCTGATACTTCCGCCCGAACTCGCCATGGAAATTAAAACTCCGCCTCCATTGGATTTTCCTACAATTTTATCCCGTTTCATTTCTCCTTCGAAGTTAGTAAGTTTTGTACTTACATTTCCTCCTTTCAGGTCCAGGTCCATAGGTAGGTCTTTTGGAATTGTAGCTGAAATACTGCCCCCACTGCTTTTTAGGGTCAAGGCTTTTTCTATCCTGTTGAGATCGGCTTTGATGCCTCCGCCACTTGTGCTGGCATAAACCTCCCCTGAGACATTTTCCAAATTCACACTGCCTCCGGAAGAATTGACGATAAGATCTCCCTCTGTTCCCGAAACTTTCACCGAACCACCGCTGGTGTTGAGATCCAGCATTCCTGTAAATTCTGAAATGGAAAGACTTCCACCTGAGGAATTTGCAATAACATTTCCACTTGAACCAGATATTTTGACACTTCCTCCACTGCTTTTTATTTTTTGGTCCCCATCAATTCCACTGATTGAAATAGAACCTCCGCTCGAATTCAGATCACCCGAAGTCTGGTAAGGCACCTTGATATCAAATGAGAAATTGAGTTTATTTCCATTCGACCAATTCATATTCCCTTTGTTGGACACTGAAACAGAAATGGTATTCCCACTTTTATCAATGTCTATTTGATAATTTTCAAGACGCTTTTGGACGTCTTGATCATTGAGATCTACCGTTTTTACCGTTTCTTCTCACGTATACATCGACCACCACCTTATTACCTTCTGTCCCTTCAACGGAAATACTCGATCCCGAGGTCTTGGTTTCAATTTTTCCCGGACCGGAAAGGGTAAAGGATTTGCTTAAATAAGGATTATTAAGTGCTGATACTTGTACTTGGACAAATAACATACACAAAACTAAAACTGAATGATTAAGAAAGGATTTTTTCATTGTAAAAAGGTATAAGCTTAACTCAATGGGTTTAGTACTAAAACCATTGCGAGTACTGTGCCAAGCTTTACAACCCCATTTTTGCTCGTCAATGAGGCTTTTCTAAAAACTATACTACAAAAATTGAACACTATTGTCCGAAATCGACCAATTTCACATGAGTACAATCTTCCATTGGAACTAAGATTTCCCACTCCAATTATCTTAAGCTTCTCCTTGATTTTTAGCTTTGATAAATTACTATGATAATCGATGGCCAGTTGCCTAATTTTATTCTACCATTATAGTCCCCCAACTAATCCCTAAAAAAAGATTCTTTATCAGATATACTAGTTCATGAAGAGGGGATTCCGGTTCTTAGATGCTCTATTGAAACTCCTATCAAAAAAGGATTCTGTACTATCCCAAACATCAAAAGTAACTTCTATCACCATCTTTATTAAAAATTACCCCTAATTTAGAAATCAATCAATCTGTTTATCATATGAAATACCATATCTCAAAAAACATAGCCCCCCAGGATTTTCTTGGGGCCAAAGATAAAATAACCGATGCGCTAAAATCAGAAGGATTTGGCGTATTGACCGAAATTGATATTCAGGCTACCATGAAAAAAAAGTTGGATAAGGATTACAAACCTTTCTTGATTTTGGGTGCCTGTAATCCAAATTATGCTGACAAAGTACTGAGTATCGATCCAAACATGAGTGCAATGTTACCCTGCAATGTCAGCTTAAGGGAATTAGATAACGGAGAAATTGAAATTTCAGCAGTAGATCCCATAGCAGCAATGGCCAGTTTGGGCAATCCATTGATTGAACCACTAGCCAGAGATGTACAGGAAAAACTTGCTAGGGTAATTGATGCGGTACAATAAATTCCGGGGGTACGGACCAATGGGGATTTTGATTTCACATGGCCGCACCCCCAAATTTCCACCCGATACATCCTATCAAAACTCTGTTTTACGTAGTACGACGCCTGTGGCTTCGTGACCCTTGAGTGCAGACGTTTGTAACATTCACCCTTTTTTGACTCTCGCTTTTCCCAAATTCTTCCCAACAATCACGGATTGTCACTCCATCGTACTTATTACAAAACATCCCAATTATTCCACCTCATGTTCTTGTCCCCTTGTACCCAACACAGGCACAGTCTCTTGATTTTTCGGAATTCTTCGCGTCAAGCGTTACGTCTTGGGTCTTGAGTCTAGATTCTTGGCTCTTCGCTTAGCTCTTGGCTCTTTTGATTTTCCCTTCTCAAATCTTTTTCCAAAAACATGATCAAAATCATTGGAGCCATATAATCAATAGTTTACATTTGATTATCCACCAAACCTGTTTTTACCTTTATTTAATTATATTCTTTAGTTTAAAAATTAAAATAAAATCCTACTTCCTTGAATTATGGAATAAGGTTTTATTAAAATGGGACACTAACCAAAAGTAAATAAAGTGATGAAGCAGATCTGTTTGATTTTCCATACGCACCAACCGGTGAGGTTAAAGGATTATAGATTTTATGAAATCGGAGGAACAAGCTCTTATTTTAATGAGGAACTTAACAAAAATTGGCTTACCAAAACTGCCAATAAAAAATTTATTCCTGTCAACAAGGTTTTGCTGGACATTTTCAATAATCCCCATTTACAGTTCAAGGTGAGTTTTTCCTTTTCAGGAAGCAGCCTTGACCTGTTTGAGACCTTTACCCCAAATTTGATCAAAAACCTAAAGATGATGAATCAAATAGGAAATGTGGAGTTTTTGGGAGAAGCATATTCCAATGTCGTGACAGAAGAAACTTCTCATGAAGATATGATTATTCAGATAGAAAATCAAAAGAAAAAAATATTCAATTTATTTGGGCAAATACCTCGTTCTTTCAGAAATAACGGATTCTATTGCAACTATTTTTTAATTCCCATTTTAGCTGACTTAGGATATAAAGTATTGCTGAATAACACCGCTGAGGTTTTTGTAACCCTACCCCATCCAAATACCATATTTCAATTCCCGGAAAGACCTCATATGAAGTTATTATTTGGAAACAAAGAATTGTCACAAGCAATCTCTGAACCAAAAGAGAACAACTTCAAAAAACAGATGACAGCAGATATACTTATAAAATGGATCAATGAATTACCTGAAGAAGAAAATATTGTCACGCTATTTATTGACTACAGCGCATTTATCAATGACCAATCATCAGATACTACTTTAATGGATTTTTTAAAGGAACTTCCTGCTAAAGCCAAAGAAAGCAATATTGGATTTATCACTCCTGCTGAAATTATGAAGGGGGAAAAATTCACAGCAATGCCTATTTCCATTAAATCAATCCCAAGTCCGAAAAAACCCCTTAAGATAGATGCTGTTGATAGATTACTTCAAAAAGAAATATTTGATTTATTATTTTCAATGAAAAACAAAGTTTACAAAACCAAAAATGATCGCCTGATCAAGACATGGTATTACCTACAGGATTATAGTCATTTTGGTATTTTAGATCAAAGAAGCTCATCCGCTGAATCCCAACAAGATGTGTTTCAGGAAACTATTGGCACTTATATCTCATTAAGAAACATCCTTCAGGATCTTTCTTCAAAAGTGAACCTCTTATTAGAAGAAAAAAACTGTGATCTTGGACAAACCTTCAGATTATCTGATCCTAATAAATGGTCATTTCAAAAAGACACCATACCCAATAAGGAACAAAAATATTTGATTTTTTAAATTCATTAAGGAAATAGGTATTCAATCTTTCCGGAATTTTTCCCCAAGACTTTCAATAATCTATACTTCGTTCATTGCATTTCAAACTTTGCTTTCTATTTCATTTTCCTACACTCTACTACCACTTCTCCAATCCCAATAGCTTCTTCCCAAGTTCAGAAAGTTCTGCCACACCATATTTGGTTTGTTCCCAGTTTCTTGGATCACCGGGAAAAGCATAACCTGAAGGGGCTATTTTATTTTTCCAGGAATTGATGCGCCATTGTTTGAGGGCTTCGTTGTCTTCTTCCGCAGGCATCATGGAGATATATTGGGCAATTCGGACTTTATCGGAATGATTGGCTCTGATACCGTGGGGAAGCAGACTGTTGAAAATCAATAAATCCCCTGCATGTAGTTTTACTTTGACGATTTGGTCTTTGAATGCTGAAATATCTGGTTGAAAACGATTTCTATCTGCAGGCTGGGTCAGCTTCCATGTTTCATAAGTCCGGTACAATTCTGGAATACATTGAAATCCACCCATATTTTCGTCCGTCTGATCCGCCAAGGCCAAAACACCCTGAACATTTTGGGGCTTCGTTTCAGGGTCATAGTCCCAATGAATAAATGCCTTGTATTCATGCCCTGGTCTGATAGGAAAATTCAGGTTTGCCCTGTCAATGGTTACCCATAATTTTTCTGTTCCCCAGATATCCACAAATGCATTGTAGATTTTTGGAACCTGTCTGTTATTCCATAATTCCTGATGATTATATACTTCTACCATTCCTGTCCCTATCAATTCTTTCATCTCCATTTCCTGATTGGGTCTGGCATACCAAGTATTTGGATTATTTGGGTCCTTTTCTTCAAATTCCCATAAGAATGCAGCAGTTTTTTCAACCTGCTCCTTAGATACTGTATTTTTGATGACTATATAGCCATTATGAATCCAAAACTGCCAATCCTCTTCTGATAAAACTCTGAGCTTATTACCATTGGAGCGATCGTTTAATCGGATTTTACTGCTTGTTGCAGTGGATGGATTTCCTGGGATTTCCTTATGGTTTTTATTGGGACTATCCCTGTCTGTTGGATTCATTGCTTTCGATTCCATCTTATTCAAAGTGGTGCTAAGTGGTTGTATCACAATATAATGATATTTTAAAAAAGAGATTAATCCCTGTTGCTATATTTCTCCAAAAATTCTTTAGGAGCCCTCTCCTCGTGATTTGCAATCGCGAGGACAGATGAATGGAATTTGCAATTCCAACCTTGATCTTAATAGAAGCTAGGATTACAAATCCTGTTTTTCTGTCGTACGCTACCGAACCTTCGGTAGCGAATAGCAGCATATCTTGCATCTAGGCTCTCGCATCTTGGTTCTTGACTCTTGTTTCTTGTCACTCCGATCAAACCTCCACCAACTTCCACTTCCCTCTTCTGAATACCAAAGTACTCACTACGGCATGAAGTGAATGACTAATGGCTATTGCAACAAATACTCCTGTCGCACCCATTTCCAAAGATTTCGCCAGAAAGTAGGCAAAGGGAATCTGAAAACCCCAAAGCACGGCCAAGTTGATGATGGTTGGTGTCTTGGTATCTCCGGCACCGTTCAAAGACTGACTCATCACCATCCCGTATCCAAAAAAAACATAACCCAAACAAATGATTGTCAAACCCAATCTCCCTACTTCAATCACATCAGGTTGCTGGTTGAAAATCCCGATAAAAAACCCTGCCCCGCCAATAAATATGATCGAGCAAAATCCCAGAAAAATAGCAGTGTAATGCGCCGATAGCCATGCTGACTTTTCAGCCCGAGCGGGCTGTAAGGCACCTAAATTTTGTCCAACGAGTGTAGCAGCTGCATTGGACAAACCAAATGCTGGTAGCAATGCGAAAATGATCAATCTCACTGCAATGGTATAACCTGCCAAAGCCACAGATCCTGAATCAGAAATAATCCGCATCAGGAATATCCACGATGCAGATTCAATCAAGAATTGCCCCATACCTCCAGAAGCCACTTTTAGAATTGTCCAAATAGTTCTCCAGTTCATCTTCAGACTTTCCCAGTAAAATTTAATGATGGATTTACCATTGAATAGAATGTAGAACTGATAAATCACTCCTATACCTCTTCCTGTAGTGGTAGCCCAAGCAGCACCCTCCAAGCCCATAGCTGGTATAGGACCCAAACCAAAAATCAAAATGGGATCAAGCACAATATTAAATCCATTGGCTATCCACAATGCCCTCATGGCAACAGCGGCATTACCAGCACCTCTGAATATACCATTAATGAGAAAAAGTAACATTACGCAGACATTTCCGCCAAAAATGACCTGTGTATACCGGTACCCCATCTCTATCACATCTGGTTCTCCGCCCATCATTGCCAACATATTCTTTGCTTGCAAAACACCCAAAATGGCTACTGCTATGGCAAAGAAAGAGCAGACAAAGATCGCCTGGAAAGCTGCTTTTGATGCTTCTATGGGTTTTTTCTCCCCTATCCTCCTCGCAACTATTGCTGTTGCTGCCATACTCAGACCGATAGCTATGGAATAGATTATTGTAAGCACAGATTCAGTAAGACCTACTGTGGCTACTGCATACACACCCAGCTTTCCAACAAAGAAAATATCCACTACCGCAAAAAGTGACTCCATCACCATTTCCAGAATCATGGGTACAGAGAGGTAGAATATAGCTTTTTTGATGCTGATATTGGTGAAGTCTTCTTCAAGACCGCGAACAGCCTGTTTAAAATGTCTAATGAAGTTCCTGAAAGTCATAACGGTTAATTTATTCCCAAAGGGATTATTAAAATTATCAACAAGCTTCTCTGAGAAGAAACTGAAAGACAAACCGAAGAAAAATTTATGACTTCATAATAGGACAAAAATGGGAGAAAAAAATCTGAATGCCAAAACTGAAACCATATTTTCTCCCGATTTTTTATCTGTCAGAATAGTTGAATGAAAATCCTATAGACAAATAATAACGCAGGTTTTTATCTAATGAATTCCTACCGATCCCGGCCACGATTGGCCCAAGGAAAGATTTATAGATGATATCTGCTCCATAACCGATAAATGCACTATCTGCGAATTCTGAAATAATAGAGGCTTCATCACTGCCCAAAGGGACATGTAGGCTTGACCCAATCACATTTGTACCGGTCCTGAGATAGATGTTAGTGACCGGGACATACTGGAATTCAAGTCCCAATTTGGCAAAATTGGGAGAAACCAATTCTCTGTAATTCAAGCCCCATACCCTGGTATCTGTGAACCTTACTCTTTGATGTCCACCTACAATATAGGTGTCAAATATTTTAAAATTGGGCTCTCTGGAAAATGTAAGACCTGTTGCAGCGGAAGGAATGATTTGCAGTTTAGGTGATAGCGGAAAAAATTTGATGTATTTTAGGTAAAGAGAAAAATAACTAGCTGGTGTCAGGAAATCTATAAAATCATCAAGTGACTCTGATGGAATCCCAATATTTCCTTGGTTTAAAAACAAAGTATCTATACCATCTTCCAACCGGATCCCATAATTATTCCTAAACAAATAAACAGGTTCCAAAATTGCCTCAGCACCCTTGGTTGCAAAATTGCGATCATTAAGTGAATTGCGGTAATACAGAAATCGGAGTCCTGAAAAATTTCTGTATGCATTTCTTACATCAGAAGGAACTGTAATGTCAAATTTTGACTTAGAAAAGTTTCTTTCAGTAAACATCCCTACTACGAATGTTTCCTTCAAGGATTGGGTGGTCATGATATTGGCACTTATCCTACCTTCCCTATTCACACTGATATCTGTTTCCTCACCGTCCTGATAATTGGGAACTTCCTGATTAAGATAATTGAACCGGAGATTGAAAGCATACTTTTTCACCTGCCCAAAATACTTGTAATAGTCCATTCTGAACTTGGGATTTTTGGAAATATCCCCTATTAAAACCATTCTGGAAGATTGGCCGATTAAATCTCTCATGGTCAGGTTTAGCAATAAGCCTGTCGCAAACTGATTATCAAAATGAACGGAAGCAAAAAGCAGGTTTTTTGGGCTTCTCGTCCGCTCTGATAAGAAGCTTATGATTATCGCCCTTTTTGTTTAACAAAGAATAATCTACCCTATAAAACCCATTAATTCCAAATACCCTCGACATTCCTTCCCTCAATTCGGCCCTTGTCAATAAATCCCCCTCGGAGACATTCAATTTGGATTTGACTAAAAGGTCAGAAAATAGCCTATTGCCCTGTACCTCTATTTCATTGATTTTAATTGGCTCCACTTCTAATCCGATACCTTCATTTGCAACGAATATTCCCAAGCTATCGGAAAGATTTTGAAATTTATGGAGATTATTTTGTCCTGCAATTTCACCCAACTCCAGGATTTCCCTGAATTTATTAAAGCTCCCTGTAGAATAATTTTTTAGATCAGGTTTGATGTAGATATCTGTATCCGCAATATTTTCCCTCAATTTACTGTAGGATTGGCTCATAGCAATCTGCATCAAAATCCCTGAAAAAGTACCTAATTCCTTGGGATCTATAAAATCCTCATCACCAACATTGACTCCAATCACAATGTCTGCCCCCATTTCCCGGACCACATCTACAGGATAATTATTGACCACACCTCCATCTACCACCAAAGTGCTGTCCATATCGAAAGGTGTAAAAAAAGTAGGAATAGCTATGCTTGCCCGAAGGGCATCATGCAGGTATCCATCCCTGAGAACAACACCCTTGCCGGTTTTCACATCGGCAGCAATGCATCTGAAAGGAATGGGAAAATCATCAAAATCCTGAATATTATTGGCAGGCCATGTGTAGTAATGAAGGGTTTCTGAAAGCATCTGACCATGAATCAATCCTGAAGGCAAGGCAACCTTTCCATCTATGACAGGCAATTCAACCAAATATCGGTTATAGTATTCCTTTTCCTCAAAAGCTATGTTGTTCAACTCCACTCTATTGGTGATGAGCAATTCCCAATCAATATTCAGAATGATTTGTTCAAGTTCTTCAGCACTGTATCCCAAGGCATACAATCCTCCCACCACAGAACCCATAGATGTACCTACGATGTAATCGGGCCGGATACCAGCCTCTTCCATGGCTCTTAAGATTCCCAGATGTGCCAGACTTTTGGCTCCGCCACCACTCAAAACCAATCCTATTTTTGGTTTTCTGCCATCATTTAATTCTTGACCCATTAGAGGCTGAATCCGAATGATTGCAAAAAATAAAACTAATGATAAGATAAGGGGGAGGTATCTATTCATACAATTGAGCGATAATAATTTCAAAATTTTATTCGGAACTATGAAATGAAGATAATAAACTGTTTATTCTTTAATTTCATATTCCTTAATATGTTTTTAAATTGGCTTGACATTTTGGCCAACTAAATATTTTTTTAAGAAACAACACTTATGAAAGTTATTAACCACGAAAAAAAATTACTAAAACTCTCTGTTTATGGCGCTTTATTCTTTGCATTGTTAGCTGTGATATGGGGAGTTGTTGAAAATTCAAAAATAATTTTGTTTGACGGGATTTATTCATTGATCAGTGTAGGGCTTTCGATTATTTCGCTGATTTCGGCATCATATATGCAAAAACAGGATTTTGATAGATTCCCTTATGGAAAAGAAATGATTGAACCGATCATCATTTTAGGTAAATTTTTGGTAATCACTATTCTATGTCTTTTCTCTTTTTTTTCTGGGGTCTCTACCTTTTTATCCGGAGGGCAGCAAGTCAATCCTGGGTCTGGAATGATATATTCCATAATAGCTACAGTTGGTTGCTATCTGGTCTTTTTGTATCTGAAAAAAAGGCAAAAGTTAAACGGTTCCGGTCTAGTAGATGCCGAATCCCAACAATGGTTAATGGACACATTCTTAAGTTTAGCAGTTTTAGCTGGTTTTATTTTATCTTTTGGGTTAGGCTATACAAAATACCAAAACCTCCAACCCTATATGGATCCGACAATGGTTATTATAGTTTCGGGGTATTTTCTTAAAGTCCCCATCACCAATATGGGTAGGCAGATCAGGGAGGTATTGGATATGAAGGCAGAAGATAAATACCTCGACCTTTGTGAGGAAATTGTGGATAGGGTCGAAAAAAAATACAAATTTCAGGAATCATTTCTGAGAGTATCCAAGTCAGGCCCCAAACTATTTATTGAAATTGATTTTGTTGTGTCTCCTGAAGCTTGGCAACCCTCACTTTCTGAACAGGATCAAATCAGGGAAGAAATACTTCTTCAGATGCAGCCAATTTCACTGAAAAAATGGCTAAATGTAGCATTTACAAATAATAGAAAGTGGGCGGTTTAAGAAAGACCTTTCTTTACGCAGGTTCGGATTCATAGCTCTTAGGCATGAAGGACCTTGTGACAAGCTTTTCCAGTACTATTAAAATTTGAATTAAGCTTTAAAAACGTCTATTTTTTAAAAACCTCAACGGTCTTGTTTCTTGGCTCCCCGATACTCGGGGCAGGCTTTGGTTCTTGACTCTTGTTTCTTTGACCCTGCTTCTTATCTTGCCCCTTTATTCCAAATTATGAGCCCAATTCATAAAACCTTTCTCTTTCTTCTCCTTTTCACCTTTCCCCCAGTTGAACTTCCTGCTCAGAATCAAAGTCAATGGGTTGAAGTATCCAAATTTGTAGATGGAGATACTTTTTGGATCAGCAATTCCAAAGGTGAACAGGAGAAGGTCAGATTGATCGGGGTGGATGCACCTGAATCAAGAAGGACGGGAAAGAAAGAAATCGGATATTTTGGTAAAGAAGCTGCTTCCTATCTAGTCATGTTATTGGATGGAAAAAAAATTCGCTTGGAGTATGATATAACCAAATATGACCGGTATAAAAGAACTTTAGCCTATGTCTTCTTGGAAGACGGCACTTTTCTAAATGCGCATTTGGTCGAAAATGGCTATGCCATGACCATGACTGTCCCCCCAAATGTAAAATATGCAGATCTGTTTGTTAAGCTTCAAAACGAAGCCAGGATGCAAAAAAGAGGGTTATGGGGCAGACCTTAACCCTGAATTTTATTTTTTTTCGATGACTTCATTCATCAACTCCAGTTTTGTATCCCCTTCATAATCAAATTCTGGCTTCATTTCATAATTCCGGAAAGGCTTATATTTCATGATCCATAAAAAAGGAACCAAAAGAAATAACCCTCCTATCAAAGCCCCAACATCCAATTCCTCATCTCTGGAAAATGCAGTATTGAAGGTCTGATAACCTTCTTTTTCTAAGGTTACTATGGTTGTACTGCCCACGATTTTGGTATCTCTATAGGCATAAGGGGTAGTGCCCATATATTCTCCATTCAAATAGACTTTGGCATTATCTGGTTTGGACTGAATCATTGTAGTACTGCCACATCCAGCTAAAAATATGGTTGCTGACAGGATAATTGCAAGAGCATGAACCACTTGTGTATTTCTTTTCATACTGCAAATCTTTTTTACTGAGTACAAAACTAAAAATTATTTCTCCTTATCTGAAATTTGACGTTAATTTCTGTAAAAATTTATAGAAATAAAATCCAAACTGAGAAGAATCAAAGTTGTTCTATTTTTCCTACTTTCTCACCAAAATCACTCCACCAAAAGCCGGTAGATCAACTTTTATGGAATGGGCCTGCCCTTCATATTCTCCTTCAATTTGAACCCCAAATAAGGTGGTTCCAGAAAAATCCTCATCATAACCCTTCCATCCACTATTGAACTTTACATCAAGTTCGGCTTCAAAGGGGATACCGACTTGATATCCAAAGTACTCATTGCTGGAAAAATTGAGAATGACAATGACAGGTCGGTCCTGAAAATCCAAATGTGTCCTGCTAAATGCCAATACTAGATTATCCTGATGAAAGTGCAATGTTTGAATCAGATGCCCGGTCAAACCCACCAAATCTTTATGTTTGCCAGAACGCATCCAGATCAAATCCCTATACATTTGAAAAATCCCTTGATTTTCCCTTTGCATTTCCCAATACAATTCTTCTGAATCTGAAAAAAATCCATGGGTCATAAATTCCTGACCTTGAAAAATCATTGGAATGCCTGCTGAAGTAAACAAGGTAATGGCACCCAATGTGGATTTTTTCTTGGCATATTCTCCATCTGCATTTCCCGGATCAATTTCTTCTGGAAGCCGGGAGGACCCATTGGCTACTTCA
>CAZLJT010000037.1:4501-19533 GCA_964559905.1 uncultured Aquiflexum sp. | reverse complement strand
TCAATCCATTGCCGGAAAACAGTATTTTCAAATTGGGTAGATATTTTTTTAGGCAGTCTTGGTTCCCTGCATTTACGATAGCAGATAACCTGATTTATGTAGTTTATGGCATTGAGCCGATGATCTATGCCTTTGATGTTGAGGAGCCCCATGAACTCAAAAAAAGCATTCCTTTGAATCTGAATGATTATGAATTGTTTCCTGGATTGGGGGAATATACTGACGATTTCAGGAAATTAGGATTGGGATTTGAATGGGGGAAAATCGAAAATATCAAAAGAATGGGAGATTACTTTGTTATTGCCTACTTTCCGGGAAACGATGCCACAGACAGAGAACTGTTGTGGGTGGATAAAACTCCTGAGGAAGCGATGGCTTTTAGGGAAAGTATGCAGAAAAAATACCCCAAGAGAATTCAAGTGACAGACTTGGATGGAAATCGACTTTTGGACTTTGCCCCTGATCGCTACCATCCCGAAACCATGTTGTTTAGGGATGGACAATTATGGGTAATGGCCAAACCCAACCCTGATGTTGAGGAAGATTTTTTTAAGGTTTATAGGTTAGTAATAGAATAAAAACTTCTCTTTAATACTTGGTAGTAGGTATTGAAATATTTGAAATAAGGTAGAAATAAAATAGAAATATGGTTGAAATATTTCCCATCTGGTTTATTTCGATCTTAATTCCACCAACGCCGTTCTTCAAATATCCAATTACATCAGTCAGCTAATATCCTTAAATATTGCAAAGCAAATATCAATTATATCGCCGAAGTCATATATCCATTTATATCACGAAGTAAATATCACAAAGTATATATCATTTAGAACCCCTTTCCACTTCCCTCAAATTCTCCATCTTCTTATTCCGTAAAAATCCATTGATGTCCTCAAAGTGTTCCCTGACCCGCTTGTTGCCAAATTCAAATACCTTGGTCACCAATCCATCCAAAAAGTCCCTATCGTGGGAAACCACAATCAGGGTACCGTCAAAGGCTTTTAAAGCATCCTTGATGATATCTTTGGTGCGCATGTCCAAGTGATTGGTGGGTTCATCGAGGATCAAGAGGTTTACAGGTTCCAGTAAAAGTTTCACCATGGCCAAGCGGGTTTTTTCTCCGCCGGATAGGACTTTGACTTTTTTGTTGATATCATCACCTTTGAACATAAAGGCGCCCAAAAGGTCCTTGATTTTGGTTCTGATCTCGCCTACGGCAATCTGATCTATGGTTTCGAAGATAGTCAGGGTCTCATCCAGCAGTGAGGCTTGGTTTTGGGCAAAGTAGCCAACCATGGCATTGTGTCCCAACTCACATTTCCCTTCAAATTCGATTTCGCCCATAATGGCCTTGATCATGGTGGATTTTCCTTCTCCGTTTTTTCCCACAAAAGAAAGCTTCTGACCACTTTCAATGATCATGCTGGCATCTTTGAATACCACATGGTCTCCATAGGATTTGGTAAGATCTTCTACGATCACGGGATATTTTCCAGATCTGGGAGAAGGTGGAAAACGCAGTTTCAATGCCGAAGTATCCACCTCGTCCACTTCGATGATTTCCATTTTTTCGAGCATCTTTACCCTAGATTGTACCTGTAGGGTTTTGGAATAAGTTCCTTTGAAACGGTCTATGAACTCTTGAATATCCGCTATCGTACGCTGTTGCTCTTCGTAATGCTTCTGCTGCTGCTCGCGGCGTTCTTTTCTGAGTTCAAGGTAATGGCTGTATTTGGCTTTGTAATCGTAGATTCTACCCATAGTCACCTCAATGGTCCGGTTGGTGATGTTGTCCACAAAAGCCCTATCGTGGGAGATGACCACGACCGCCTTTGCTTTTTCCATCAGGAATTCTTCCAGCCATTGTATGGATTCAATATCAAGGTGATTGGTAGGTTCATCCAAGAGGATCAGGTCAGGTTTTTGAAGCAGGATCTTGGCCAGTTCAATCCGCATCCTCCAGCCCCCCGAGAATTCGGTAGTAGGTCTATGAAAGTCCGCTCTCAGGAATCCCAATCCCAACAATACCTTTTCCACTTCAGCTTCATAATTGACCTCTTCTATGGCGTAGAATTTCTCACTCAGTTCGGATACCTGCTCTATGATTTTATAATAATCTTCCGAATCATAATCTGTTCGGACGGTCAATTCCTCGTTGAGCCTTTCTATTTCGGTTTTCATGTCAAGATAGGAAGCAAAGGCTTTGGCAGTTTCATCGAAAACAGAACAGTCATCGGCGGTCAGCAAATGCTGTGGCAGGTAAGCGATGATGGCATCCTTTGGCGCAGAAACACCACCTGTTGTGGCTTTGGTTGCACCTGCGATGATTTTGAGCATGGTGGATTTTCCTGCACCGTTTTTACCCATCAGGGCGATTTTATCATTTTCATTGATGGAAAAGGATACATTGCTGAAAAGGGCCTGCCCGCCATGCATGACGGAGATATTGTCTACTGAAATCATGATATCAAAATTGAAGCGGCAAAGGTAAGTTTTTATTGAAATAAAGTAGAAATAGGGAGGAAATATAGTTGAAATAATGGCGATCCTGAGATTCGATGAGCAAGAGAGATTTGGAAAGGTTTAGTATTTTCAAAATTGGAAGATTGTAAAATTCAAAAATTGTAAAATTACCATTGGGTTTTTCTACCGCGATTTAATTTTATTATTGGTACGAATAATTCTGCGGAACGATTTTTGTACTAATCCAATAAAAAATAATCAAAAAACTATGGATAACACACAAAAATTACAAAAAATGGATAAAGCTTTAAGGATGATGGAAGACTTGAAGCATAGTCAGGTAGCCATGGTGGAAAAGTCTTCAAAGCTTCAGATGGATGCCATGGAATTCAATTTCTCAGAGATGGAAAAGAATATGGGGGAATTATTTTCCCGCTACAACGAATCTCTGGATTTGATCAATGAAGAAATAGAGCGCTTTGAAATCAAAAGAAATAAGTTTGAAGAAAAGCATGGATTGGATAAAGAGGAAGAAATAAGTTCAAAGGATAAATAAATATTTTTTTAGTATTTCTCAACACTTTCATTCAAGGACGGGATTCTTTAAAAAAGATCCCGTTTTGGTTGATTTCTTCTCTGAGAAAAAATTAAGGATGAACTCATTTCATGATAGTCTTAATAAGATTTTTCTTCAAAATAGCAGATGAAGTGATCAGGCCGCTCATCAATGCCCCTCCTATTCCACAGGAAACAATGTCCTGCCCCGTAAGGTACAGGTTCTTAAAAGGCGTATGTGGAGTGAGGTGCTCATTTCGGAATCTAGAGGGGCTGTGTTCCAGACCATATATTTCCCCTGATTGGTAGCTCGTAAAATTTTTCGTGGACAAAGGTGTGGAAAGCTCATAATAATCTATCTGTCCTCTTAGGTGGGGAAGTTGATTGTAAAGATTTTCCAGCAAACGCAAAGACCATTTCTCTTTCATAGCTTCATAATCTTCTCCCCTTTTTCCCCACCGGGTATCTTCCCAGTTTTTAAACCACTCATAGGGGGCAAGCGAGATAATCTCAATGGTGGAAGACCCTGGATAACGGTTTTCCCAGTCTGGATCTTTGGATGAAGGAAAAGAAATATATACCACGGGAAACGGATTCTCATCCGGATTAGACAGGTAAACACTGACATTTTTATCATGGTCATAACCGGGATAAATCCAGAAATTGGAAGTAGGCAATTGGAGTTCCTTACTGCTTTTCTTCAAACCGATATATAGACATATATGTGCCACGGATGCACGCAAACCATCAAATTGACGTTCCATTTTGGAATAAATCGGATGCTGCTTGTCGATGAGTTTTTGAAAGGTATTCAATACTCCTGCATTGCTGATGATGCGGTCAGCATTCAGTTCGTATCCATCTTTCATACGAACTCCAACCGCTTTATTTCCTTCAAAAATAATCTCCTTCACTTCAGCATTGGAATACACATCCCCACCTCCTGCGGTAATTTGAGGATAGATGTTTTCCGCAATTTTAGCAGAACCGCCCACTGGAAAATATCCGCCATTGAAATAGTGATTGACCAGAATGGCATGCATAGCAAAACTGCTTTGTGCCGGGGGAAGACCATAATCACCGTATTGACCACACAGTACCCCAATCAGCTTTTCATTATCAGTTAAAGATCTTAGCATTTTCAGGGTGCTGGAATCCGAGAATTTATGGAATTTTCTTGAAGTCCATTTTCGAATCCATTTCCCGACCAATCCAGGGACCACTTTCATACTGTAGAAATTTCTACTGCTTACAATAACATTTTTCACTGCCTCCATGTAAAGGTCAATGGCAGCATGGTCCTGAGGTGTGTTAAATTCAGATTTTAGTTTGGCGACGAGATTTTTACGGCCTTTTACCAGATCATAGGTTTTATCCGCAAAGACAATCGTATCGTACACTTCTCCCATTTCTTCCCAATGTAATTTTCCCTGCGTGATGTGTTGGAAAAGACGGGGCATAAGTTTTCGGTCATTGTGCATATCACCGACATAGTGAATACCTACATCCCATTCATAATCCTTTCTTTTAAACACATGGGTAAAACCTCCGATAGTATAGTGTTTTTCAAGTACCAACACTTTTTGACCATGCTGGGACAGCAGGGCGGCAGTGGTAAGTCCGCCCAAGCCCGATCCGATGACAATGGCATCATAATGACCCGAGGGTTTGTTTTGTTTGTAGGAAGGGAAATTGCGCACGATAAAGCTTTTATTTAAATATAATGCAATTGAAGGATATCAGAGATAAAAAATTCTCTTAATTCTGTGTTAAGAAAAAAATCATTTCTTTGTTTATGGATTGGCGACAGGGAAAACTTCTGATCCAACCGCAATGGCAGGAGAAGCCACAGATTATGAGGTATCTATTTCACATACTTTTGTTGATGGTCTTATCAGTGCAGTGACATTTGGAATTTATAATCCAACTACAACTAAAATCACAAAATAACTGAGCGAAAAGGTGCGGAGTCATGAAAAATAATGACTCCGTTTTCTTTTTGAAAAAAAATCACCTGACTATGATAGTGTTTTCATCAAACAAAGGGGCTTCTTGACCTATTTCAATAAACAAAGCTTTTTTGGGGTTACTTTGGTGAATTTCAAAATACCTGATGCCACTATTACCCATACCCCAGATGCCACAGGTTGTTGTAATCGGCTCGTTAGCTGCTTTTTCCTCATATTCCTAGAGTGCTTTGCCTGTAGGCCTCAAAACATACCTGTCAACTCCCTCACGCGGGGATTCAATTTTTTCGAAGGAGCAAAGTTCCTCTTCATCCCAATCTACAAAGTCTTTAAGATATTCCAGCACATCTTCAATTTCGCTGTTTTTAAGATCAAAGACCTGAATGGCCAACCCAATGGCTATAGGTTGTCCGTTTTCGATTCTCTCAATAAAAGCTCCAGGCAATGTTTCGCTTATTCCAACCTGAAGCTCTTCGTTTTTCTGTGCCCAAAACTCTATTCCCGCACCTGACACTTTTTCCCACTTGAGCCCGTGATAAGGTTCTCTCGAAGGCATTTCATCCAATAAGAATTCCCTATCAAAATTTGGAGACTGCTTTCGTTCTTTATTTTGGCAACCGAAAAAAAAGAACATCAATAGGCACATTAGCCCAATCTCTTTGAAGGGATTTTTTTTCATAACCCGATGGCTAAACCGATTTGCAGGTAGGAATTTTTGTTGCCTTTGTTGACATCCAAAAATCCCTGATTATATCTTGCTTGTAATTCAAAGATCAGTATTTTTATGCCTAGACCAATGTGGGCCGGAAGGTCAAATGAATTGGTTTCATTACTGCTGGTCAGGGCATCTGAACCATTGACTTCATACTTTTCGGACAGTTTGAAATTCCCATTGACACCTACTTGGGCAAACATAGGACCGAACTTCGCCCTAAGGCCAATCGGTATACTCACGTAATCCATTCTTCTGAAATTGTCATCATTTGTCCTATGTCCTTTTTGCATGTATTCCACGCCAGTATGCAGCATCAACAAACTACCAACGCCTAATTTATTATCTCTAAAAGCCCCCAGATAAAAATGCCCCAGACCATCTCCTATTCGGTTTCCGTCATTATTGGTATAGGCAACCTGATAGCCCGATCGTACTCCAATGCGTTATGCTTTTGCCTCGACTCCTAAAAACAAAAGGCATACCACGATCCCTAAAACAATTATTCTCATATTACAATGCTTCATGATTTTTTTACCTACTCTATTGGCTTTTCGGTTTCCGCCTAAATAACCGAACAATTTATCTATAATTGGTATCATTCAAACTAAAATAGTTTTTTCAAAAAATAAGATTATCCGCGAATGGACTACTAGCAAAGTTTGCCTGATGATTTGATCAAAACCTGAATTGTAAAGTAGTATAAAATCCTCTTCCATCAGCTGGGATTATTCCAGGTCCCGGATAGGAATCTGCCCTTCTGGTAAAATACTGTGTATCGAACAAGTTGTTGATGCTGGCTTCCAATGAAAATGATTTCCATTGATACATGGCTGTAATATCTGTTACTGAATAGGAAGGAATCAATCCTTCTACTGCTGTGGCGGTGAGTATGGCATTGGATGCATCGGAAAAATGTTCTGCAACATAGGAATACTGTCCCGAAATGGAAAATGATTTATATCTAAGTGTGGTCCCCAATTTTGCTGTAAACGGAGGGACCATTTCTACTTTTTTGTCTTTGATTGAGGTATCTTCAGTTTTAATATATCGGGCATCTATTACAGAAAGATTGGTGAAAAAAGTCCATTTAAATGCTGATTTATCCCTTTTGAAAAGATCCATTAATGAAACCTCTGCAAATGCTTCTATTCCCATATTCCGGGCATCGGCGACATTGGTACGGTACCTGAAATCGTTGAACAACACAGAATCCGTCTGTAGAATCTGACCTATTTTTCCAAAATAGCGCAGGTAAAACAAGGTGATTTCATAATTTAATATTTCTCCTTTAAATCCTTTAATACCCAAATCGGCCGTATACCCCGTCTCATCAGCAATATCTGGGTCTACCCGAAGATTAGGGTTGTTGATTCTCAAATCCGTGAAATTAATGGCTCGGTAATTTTGTGAAAAATTGCCATAAAATTCCATAGATTCATTTTTCCTGTAACTGGCTCCAAGACCAAAAAGAAGAAAGCTACGTCTCCGGTTAAGTTCCTCATCAAAGCGGTTTTCCACTATGGTATTTCCGGCAGCATCAAACACGAATTGCTTGTAATAGCCTTCTGCAAAAGTTTGGATATTTTCTAACCTGATGCCTGGAGTAAGGCTTAATTTAGAACCCAAATTGAAAATATTTTCAGCAAAAACTGCATAGTTCCGATTTGGGAAAACATAATCTGAATTTTCCAGGTCATCTGGATTAAGGTAGCTGAAGTCAGGGTCACTGCCACGACTTCCCAAGCCTTGTCGGGCTGTGGTGGTTCCCAGATATGCTCTGGTACCGACCAAAAGGGTATTGATCTCATTACCGATCCGGTACCAATGCAATAACCGGGTTTCATTGCCAAAATTTTGAAAATCCCCTGAAATTAAGGTTCGCTCTTCACCAAAATCAGCCACGTTGATACGCTCTAGGTTGCCTATAGATTGCCTGGAAGCCAACAAGGCAAAATTACGGGTGTTGAGCTGAGTTTTATCAGAAAACTTATAAGTAAAAGTCAGCGCAGCCAGGTTCCAATCTACATCAAACCAATTTCGGTCCCGAAAAGACCTACGCGGGTTCTCCTGAAACTGTCTATCGGTAAGTCCACCAGCCTGCTGGGTAAGGTATTTCATTTTGGTAAATTCCAGGCTGGAGGAAAATTTTGCATTAAAGGAATAGTCGAGTGAGGCGTAGAAGTTTTGGGCTTTAAAACCGGAGTTTGGTCGGTATCCATTACCCTGCTTGTGTTGAAAAAAGGTATAATACCTGAGCTTTCCGACTTTTCCTTCCAAGCTGTTGAAAGATCCGAAAAAACCCCAAGAGCCGACAGACTGTCTGCCGGTAAGCCTTATTTTGGCATCCTCTTCCCCTCTTTTAAACCTGAAATTCAACATGCCTCCAAACTGGGTTCCATATTGCAAAGAAGCAGCTCCCCTTACCACCTCGATTTTTTCAAGTGCTTCCACAGGAGGAGTATAATAGGATTCCGGGTAGCCCAATGCATCTGCAGAAATATCATACCCATTCTGGCGCACATTGAAATTTGAGGTCCGGTTAGGACTTAGGCCCCTGCCTCCTATACCCAATTGAAGGCCTGTCTGATCACTTTCCCAAATATTCAGACCGGTGATTCTTGAATATACCTGCCTTGCATTGTTGGTAGCAGTATTGATTACCATTTCCTTGAGCAGGATTACTTCACTTTTACGGCCATCATAGATACCGAAGTTCTCAACTGACCTCATACGGGTTATGGAAAAGTTTTCTTCTCCAATTCCATCTACCTGAATATCATCCAATAGGTTTTCGATATCCATAATCAACAGCTCTAATTCTTCAATATCCTGAACCACCTCAATAGCTATTTTTGCAGTTTGTTTACCTAAACAAAATGCGGCAATAACGTGCTTGCCGGCAGGTACTCCGGTCAATCGGAAATTGCCCTCTGAATTGACCTCGGTTCCTAAATCAGTTCCAATCAGGACCACTTTGGGGATTTCCAGACAAGGTTCTCCCTGAATTTTCACCTTTCCGGAGATAGTAAAGCTCAGGGTCTGGGCATTTAAAACAAACCCTCCCCAAAAAGAAAAGGTTATCCATATAAAGAAAGTAAAGGCAGCACTTCTACTTTTGGTATTCATGCTATTTGTATTCCACATTTTATAGACTCTTTTGATAGGGCAAAATCCATTTTTTGGTTTTGAAGGAATCGGATTCCTTCATCAAGTCAATATTTGAATCCAGCAGTAATTGACTTGGGCGTGCATTGAGTGTTACATACACCTCCGCACGTACCTCTGGTTCATGTAATCCTTTTTTGGCGTAGTGATTTCCAAGAAAATGGGCAAACTGAAGGATCATATCAGGTTGCATGGCCATTTGTTTTTCTTGGTGTGGATTTAAGAATTCTCTATTATCTACAATTCCTTCCCGACCTGTTTGGCTGTCTTTTACATAAAAAGTGGCAGTCCCTGCTTTCTCCATCAGCATCACCCTCCATCCAAAGCGATAACCCTGTTCAGTCCAGAACATATTTCCTTGATAGAGCAAAAATCTCCAAGGGAAGAGCAACTGAAAAGCAAAATGTAAGACCAATACTGCTGTCAAAATGCGCTCTTTCTTGGAATGTGGCTCGACAATGTGTGTAGAATCGGCCTTTTTAGACCCGAAATCAAAGAAAATCAGGGTACTTCCTATCATAACAATCGGGAAAATCCCGATTTGAAACAGTAATCCGGTAAGGCTGTGAAAGATAATGACTGTGGCATAGGCAAATATCCTTGTAGGCCTGTAAAGTAGGAAAAAAACTATCAGCGTATCATATAGCATTCCAAACCATGAAAAAAGGTAAGGCGTAATGGCCCAGGTAAACATAGGTCCGATTATGGGAACATTATCATGGGCAGGGAGCCAAATTTTGAGTGGCAGGGCATTTATAAGCCAATCATAATTGATTTTGGCAAGGCCGGCATAAATATAGACAATGGCAATCTGAAGTTGGAAGATAACTATCACCCACCTTGGAATAAGTGCCCGGGTATCCCAAATCGCCGGTGGTGAAGGAATGATGCAAAGCAGTGCACATACTATACTGACAAAATAATAATGGTTGAGGTAATAGGTCAGGTCGATGAGTTCGGTATAAGTAAAAGTTAAAAACAACAATACCGCTGAAATCCGGTAGATCCATTTGGTGCCCAGCATAACCCCAAAAGCTGAGAGAACCATCACATAATGAATACCATAAAGTACAGGTGCAGAGAAAGGCTCTACCCATTCAAAACCATAGTATTTGAAATGAAAAACCGGATTGACATAGTGGTCCTCAATCCAGCCCAACCAAATGAAACGAACAGCTCCAAAAGCCATCAATAAACCAAAAACTGCCCTAAAGACAGAAAAGGGAGTCGCCTTGACGCGCTCCCTCAATGTCATTGAGATGCTATCCAATTGAATAGATTCTGGGATTTTTAGAAAGAAAGTACGCATTGAAACCACAAAGATCCTATCAATATTTCAATAAAGTGTCTTTTTTAGTATCAATCTCCATCCCCACTGCTGAAAGTGATGGAAATCCCTAACAAGGAAGACATATCGCTTTTAAAGAAACGGGTATGTTTTTGTAATTCTGTATGAAGTCTATCGGCCGCTTCCGGAGCAGATTGAATCTGTTCTGAAAGTGCAGTTGTTTTTGGAACGGCCGATAGAGCAGCCTTTACCGCTGATAATTGATTTTCGGTTGCAGTGATAAGTGCAGGGCCACCTACTACTGATTCCAGGTATTCACGGAATCCGATACCTTCCTGGTCCTGTCGGCTACTTCCATACCAAATATTTTCTATGGCTGTCAAATTTGCCTCAAGCATTGCAAGTGATTTTCCGGAATAGTAGACTTCCACCAATTGGGGTTCGGCCTGTGTCTGACCGGGACGTCTTCCAAGAGGCAATCCCAATTTAAAGTTTTTTATCGCCTCAAAACTTTTTACAAATTCATTGTAAAGTAAAGAAGTACTGCTTCCTACGTCTGTTCCATTGTTTTGGATAAATCCGGAAAGGTAATTGCCATTCCAGACAGCTATGACTTCACTTATCCTACCTTCAATATCTGCAATAGCTCCTGTTAAAAAATCCTTTCTTCCCTGCGAAGAAAAGCTTTCAATTATTTCCTGGGCACTTTCATTATTACCGAAAATAAGGTATTCTATGGCCAAAAAACCACGGGCATCACGGTTAAAATCGTTGAAATTTGGAGAGTTTACGATCGCATTTTCTATTTTTTCTACAGATACAGGAAAAGTCCCGATTTCTTCAATCAAAGCCCTTCTCACACCTTGTTCCCCTGCAGGTCCAAAGTTATAGGCATTCGCAAATTGCCAGGAAGTATAGGCTTCTTCCCAGGCATTTTGCAGGGTAATTAGGGAATTAGGGTTGGGATTTTGGACAAAATTACCTGCACTGCTTTGCAAAGCACTTACTTTCGCCTGTAAATCCGTATAAGCTGGAACTATTAAGTTCTTGGCCATATTTTCCAGCATTTCGCTTCTATCGAAACTGTTATCATCCGGAGTTTCGGTTTCATCACAGGAAGAAAATCCTATGAAAAGCATCAAAACAAGCAGAATGCCGGGGTAAATTCGTTTGTTCATTTTATTTTTTAACCATTGAAATTAAACAATCATTCAAAATCAAATACTTTTCATGCCCCATCAGGAAATTACCCGATGGGTTATGAAAAGAGAGAAAATCACCTACCTTGCTCGGAAACCCAGTTTTTCTTGAAATCCTCAATTTCCTGATCAGAAAATTGATAGATAGATTTCAACTGATCAATGACCTGTGTAAGCTTTGGCAATTCATTGACCGGGTCTGTCACAAATTTATATGAAGTAGCAGTTCCGTTGTGAGGTGCATTGAGCAATACCAAAATGGCGTCAATCTGTGCATCGGTTATTCTCTTGTCTTGCTGGGGAATAGTCCTCCATCCGTGGATAAAACCCACTGCCTCTCCGTAAGCATGAAGACCCGCTCCGATATCCTCAGATGAAGGATTGGTTGCACTTAATTTGCTGATAGTGGTATGACAATAATTGATAATGGTGGCTGCGTTGGCCTTTTCCCAGATCAATTTAACATCATCAATGGCTTCTGATTTTTCAGTCTGATACTCCTGACCTGCTTTCGCTGCCGCCTGAAGCTTCAAAAAAGCAGCTTTGATCTGGGAATACAGACCGTTGCCATCATTTTTATCCCTTCTGGCTGCATAATTTGCCATAAACCGGTCTCGAACATCAGCAGCCACATTATTGGAACTGGAATTTGAAAATGCCGGAGTTGCTCCAAAAACTGCCAAAACCTGATCCACTTCCTGAGGTGTCATACCTGTGGAAAACAAAGTGGTCGCATGGTTGTATAAGGCAGCGCCAAAAAGCCCTTTTTCTACCATCTGTTCCAATTCAAGCCCATTTTCATCAAAAAGATATCCTCCTAAAGTCCCACCTTCTCCCAGGGGAGTTCCGGGGGTATAGACAGTACCTCCACTTGCTTTTGCCAACTCATCCAACCAAGCCCCTGTTCCGTTGATCAAACTAGCGTAATAAGGAGTAGTTACTGCCTCCACACTTGGACTTCCGGCTTTAAACAGGTTCTCAAGTGTCTCTTTGGTCACCTTTTCCCCCCTTCTTCCTTTTTGCATTTCAACTGTCAGGGCAGAAAGCTGGGTTAAAACTGCTCGTTGAACTGTAGTGGAAGAAGCAAAATTGGCTCCGTCATAGGAAGTAGGAATCTGTAAATCAGGACGGATGTCATCCCCGTTATCATTACAGGAAAACAACAATACACTTGTTATAATTAAGACTGTAATATGGTAAGTACAGTTATAAAAGATATTTTTCATTAATTTATGTTTTTAAATATTCAGTAGTTTTTGATCCTTAAATCATGGCCATTTGATTCAATGTGGCAAAGTTATAAAAAATGATTTTATTTAAACTAATTCTAAATAAAAATAGACTCGTTAATTCAATTTTTTTTATGCGGACTTCTTTGTTCACTTTTGACCAAACACTTGGCTCTTTACTTTGTGTAAATAGACAGCATAAAAAAACATCATCATCACGCAAAATAATGTGGAATGATCTAAAAGATGGCTAAATAACAATCCAATAGTAGTTGAGATAAAATCAAAATCACCTTCTCCGGACTTTTCTTGAGTTCTTCCATTACGCTTTCAAAAAGTGCTTTCTTAACGGCGCCTGAGTTGTTTGGTTCTACCAAATATCGCACTATCACTTCTATCCTATGGTCTACTATTTTTTTAAAAGTCTTGGTGCCAACAATACCAAAGAAATCAATATGACGACAAGCACAATTTTCTGCGCTAAGTGCGCTAAGGGAATATAAATGCAAATGATTTTAGTAAAAATTATAATAAACCATTCCTGAGAACACAATTAACGATATAAAGCTCTTTTTATAAGAAATTTAGAAAAAATATTATTTCACCTAATTTTCTTCAATAAAAAGATATTTTGAAATAGAATTTTTTAACATATAAAATACTATAAAAAACTAATTCATAGTAGTATCGTTTTTTGTTAATTTAATGGTAAATAACTATAGTTTATAAATTACGTTACATAAAGTATAATATATAATGTAAATAAAACAATTTTAGTCATGAAAAATTTAAATTATAGTAACATTTTAACCACGTTTATTTTAACTCTATTTTCTGCAACAGTGGTATTAGGCCAAGAAGCCTACACCGGTAAAAAGGACAATGTTGATTTAAGTGAATACCAAACATACGAATGGGTCTTCAGTAAAGAGAATATCCCTGAAAATCAAATGATATTGGATGGAAGTCTGATGTTGATTTATAACAATACGAGTTCAAGTAAAGTAATAAAAGACGCGATTAACACGCAGTTGGAGGCAGAGGGATTTAAGCACGATTACAACAACCCGGATATGTTGGTCAACTTTCAGGTTTTGGAGAAACCAACTGAATTGAGAACCTTCACGATGGACACTGGTTGGGCTTTTGTAGGATTTGGACCAAAATCAACGGATGCGAAAATGGTACCTGTTGAAGCAGGAACGGTAATCGTAAACTTCATTGATGCTGATACCGGAAGTCTGGTATGGCAGGGATTTGCTTCAGGAGCATTTGATGTATCCGATATGAAGGATGTTTCAAAGCTTGAAGCCAAAGTGATCGCAATCTTTGATGAATGGAATTTCGACCCATTTGCAGATTAATCAATATCTGTCAATTTAAAAATGTGAAAGGCGTAATTGAACATTGCGCCTTTTTTTATTTATGACAGTTTGATTGTATTCTATCTAATTTTGATTTCAAATACTGGATGCCCAAATCCTGATTGGCAACTTCTATGACCAAATGGCTAGATAGGGCGGTCCGACAAGTAAGGGATCTCAACTGACTGCAGTTTCTTAACTAAATCATATTTATTTGGCTTTATTTTCTTTCATGTTTCATTCTTGTCAGGTTTTCAAAATCTGGTCGAGATATCCTAAAATACTTATCTACTCCTTTCCGCAAACCACGCTTACACCAAAAATCTGACAGCGTTAGGAAAATAACCTGACCGGTTCGCTTCTCAGGTGACCAATATCATTAAAAAGCTTGCCCAATTTACCAAAAAGGTAAGTGAGTTCACCTCAGAGGCGAATGAATTTAATTTAAAGCGAAAAGGGTAGACCAAAATAATTTATACCACCAAGAATAATCAATAAGACACCGGCAATGACTTGAACGTATTTTCCTAAATTATTTTTTATGTATTTCCCCGTTTTAAGTCCTACAAATGTAAATACCATTGAAAAGAAAGCTATAAACAACGCCATCTCGAGGGGGTTGACATCCCCAAGCCCAAAGCTGAGGCCAACCAGTAAATTATCAAGGCTGAGGCCTAAGGCGATTAACAAGAGGCCTTTGATCGATATTATATATTCAATAGACTCTTCCTTTTTCTTTTTACTCTTAAAGCTGGAGTAGATGGTATAAATTCCGAGACCAATCAATATCAGGCTCCCTGTAATGTCGGCATAATCATCTATGAAAGAACTTAGATAGCGCCCAATGAAGAGCCCTACCAGTGGTACTGAAAATTCCACAAGGGTGAAAATCAAAACAATTCTCAAATGGTATTGGCCTGTACCCAAGGCACCTAGGCCAAATGCAAAAGATAAGTTGTTAGAGGCAATGACAATTCCTAAAAGTATCAGGTCAATCGTGTCCATTCATTTGTTTTGTGCCAACGATAGGTTTAAATATATGTCAATGCAATTTATAGATTTTTGTTGCCCCTAAAGGGAATATAGG
>CAZLJT010000037.1:0-4491 GCA_964559905.1 uncultured Aquiflexum sp. | reverse complement strand
CTATTTATAGATTGTGCTAATCTTAAGGTGAATATAGGTTAAAAAAATGGGTGTTCCAACGAGAGAAGGGTCTCGACTGACTGTAGTTTCTTGACTAAACTAAATGAATTTAACATATTCCCCCTTTTCATTTTCTTCTTTGTTCCACTTTGCATTAAGTCTTATGATACCTAATCAACTTTATCAAACTTGAAAAAATTGTAATATAAAAATGAGTATGAATTAGCTTCATTTTTTTGAAACTTGATTTCTTCACCTCCATCCAATGCTAAGAATTCCAATTCCCCGGATTGGGCAAGGACCGAATTTAAATAGCCATTGGGGTCGATCATGGTCAATTTTCCATTTTCTAATTTGACTTCAACTATAAATTCCCCTTCAATACCAGGGACAGGACCACCTTCTTCATTATATCTATATTTCCCTGAAAGATTTTTTAATTGTTGGGGGTCAGATTGATAAGGCTGAATTGTTTTTGGTTCCATAGTCCCCCATCCATAGAAGGAGGAAATAGACAACATGATTTCATTGATCAAAGGACGTCCATTGTCAGCATTGGTCATGATGATGACACCATCACCTTTGAAAGCAAAGGCCATCATATTGGTTGTAAATCCCTCATTTTTGCCACCATGCTGGAATATCAGAGAATCGGCCTCCCATTTAAGCGCAGGACCTAATCCCCAGTTATTCAACTCTTCTGTCAACATCAATTCAATGGTTTCTTTGGATAGAATGCCTTTGTCTTTTCCGGCTAAGATATCCTGAATTTCAATACAATATTTGACCAAATCTGTTGGGGTTGTCCACAGTCCTGCAGCGGCTTGTTCGGGGTAATTATGCCACTGACCATCGATTGCTTCCCCTTTTCTATTGTAAGCAATACTGGCTGATGACTCTAAATTCACCGGTAAAGGTTGTGCATAGGTGCTATTGGTCATGGCTAGGGGCTGTAGGATTTTATCATGCATTACTTTTTCAAAACCCAATCCAGTGACATCTTCCACTACTTTCTCCATCAGGGTGTATCCACCTCCCGAATACCTCCAGATACTTCCTGGTATAGTATCTAAAGAGATCGGGGGAGTATTCCCCTCTCCGTTCAGCACCTGGATTAGAGTAGGTAAGTTTTGATCTACAGGATAGCCGGGAAAGCCATGAACTGTCAACCCTGAGGTATGGGACAGTATTTTCCTCAGTGTAACTTTTTGGGTTTCGGAGTAACTATTGTCAGGTATTTGCCAATCTCTTAGATAAGTATTTACATCCTGATCAAGGTCAAGCAATCCTTCTTCAGCCAATTTCAATACTGATAAAGCTGCCACTGGTTTGCTGATAGATCCTGCCTGAAATAGGGTGTTGGCAGTGACTTCAACTTGCTCATTTGCCACTTCATTTGCTATTCCAAACCCCTTGGCCCAGTGTAATTTTCGATCCTTTATCACCGCTATACTCAAACCCGGCACCTTGTAATGATCCATTCGCTCTGATAGAGTGTATTTTGTAGGCATCTCACCTTCAATTTGAATAGTCCTAATAAGGCCACTTTCAATCTCTTCTATTTCTGCATGAAGTGAATTATCGATCTCACTCGCGCAAGCGGAGAAAAAAAATAAGGCAAGTAAAATTGGTGTGAGATTGGTTTTCATTTGAAAGACAGATAGAATAATGGATTACTATATTAAGCGTTTTATCCTTAAGAGTTCAATGATTTCAGATTCTCTTTCGAATCATTTTTACGAAAACCCAAAATTTCTCTGTTGAATAGCTTTGTTGTCGGCAAAACACCAAAAGCTTTCACGGAATATGGTAATCCCTCCTTTCCAATCAAATCTCAAGGAAATGTTCTCATCCAAAACCTTTCCATTTAACTGAATGGTTGTCTCAGTTTTAAAATGTTCGTTCTGACTGTCTATTGGAATTATTGACTCTGTTGATTCACAACCCAAAATAACGAAGACTGTCAGGGTGAGTAATTTTGATACTAATTTTCTCATGGTATTATTTGCTTTATTTCACAATAGCACCTTAAGTTTCAATTCCCTCAAGTATTGCTCTCTTTATTCCAGACGGCATTATGTAAGAAACTGTCCTAGTCATTCTATAAATTTGTGAAATATTTAGTTTGGTTTTGTGGTAATAAGATCAAATGATCTATTATAACATAATGGGTCGAAGTGGATTTTTACCCTCCCAAGAACCTACGGTTTTGTAAGGAACAAAATTTGCAAAAAGTTCTTCGCTATACCAGCCCAGGCTCCGGGTTTTTTGGATCACTTCACTATGGACTTTGGAGTGGTAGGCATAATTATGCATGGATTCTTCGTTTTCCCAAAGGCTGAATGTGGCCTGCATTAGCCATGGATATTCTCCGATGCCAATAGAGAAAATCGATCTATCCCTGTCATCTATATTTTTGCTCACCGATGGAACATAGCTCCAGAATTTTCTTAAAAAGAGAAATTTTATCCGGGCCCGGGTGATCACTGCAATAGGACCGGATTGGTAAGATTGAATCGATTCGAAAGGACTCCGTTCTGACCATGTTCCATGAACTTTGCTGGTTTTCATATAAATGGTCCAGATTTCGGTAGCACGTCTTTGAAAACCTGAGAAATGCTTGGACTCATCAAAATAGCTAGTAGCAGCCGCTTCTGATTCCCAAACTCCAAGCAAGGAATATACATTCACATTGAGCATTTTGGAAAAACCATTTTTTCCGCCGCTTCCCATCAGCTTAAAGAATTCCAAACCTTGAACCTTTTTAAAGTCCTTGATGGATTTTTGCATCTGTGCAAAAATCCAGAATGCCTGCAACCCTTCAAATCGAAATAGGGTAAAAGTAATGACTTGTTGTTTGGTGTTTGTGGATAAGTCCATTTGAAAAGCAGTTCAGCAAAGTATTGAAAAGAAATAGAAACGAGTCGTCTATTTTATTAACTTAAAAATTCAATTTTGGTTGTCCTCTGTATCCAACCAAAATATCATCTGCCTTAAACTTCAGCAAAAATTGAATACGTAAATTTGAAGGTGAGGTAAAAAAAATATGTTGCTGGCCACAAAGTCTTGATTTGAATGTCAGTCTATTTTAGTCCATCCTTGAGCAAAATTTAGGTCTTCCTCAGAAAAAGTAAAGGTCAGATAATCGAATGAGTTTCTGAATTTATATCGGTATACTAATTCTTTGTCAGCATTCCATAAGAAAACAATGGTTTCTTGATTTGGATTTACTTTGAAAAATAAAATTACGCCCCTCTGCAGGCCTTAGCAAATTGAAGGTGTTTTCAAAAGATTACCAATGGGGACATATCTAAGCTAAGGAAACTCTAGTCGATCAATTGTCCAAGAGTTGGTTAAGACTCTATATTTCAATTCGTCAAACTCATTGAAATGTGCTTTCCCACATTTTATTATTTGCTCGTCTCCTCTTGTCAGACTAATTCATACATATTTTAGTTTTATTCTTATGCTTTTTATCAGAATATACCTTGCACAATATTCAAAAAAATGTCACCTCAATTCTTCAAAACTATTCTTTTTTTACTTTATCTCCTTTTTTGAGTTCTATTCCTTTTTGGCCACCAACAAATTCAATGGGAATAGATTTTAATCCGTTTTCGGTATTCACTGGAATTAGGCAACTAAAATGTAAATGTTCTAAAGTACTATGTCCAGTATTCCCAGATAAGGCAATTTTCTGTCCTATTTCAATTTTATCTCCCAGCTTTACTAGACTACCGTTTTGAACCAAATGTACATATTGGCAAAAGATGCCTGAATTTGGTTCGTAAATTGTCAAATAATTTGCGAATGGTTTCCATTCCTGACCTTTCCCAGAATGTTTATATTGGTCTACAACACCTACGACGTATCCATTTGTTGCCGAACATATCGTGTCATTTGTTTTCATATCAAAATCCAATGCAAACCTTGACCAGTCGCTATTATGTGTAAAATTTGTATTGTTTTCTTGAATTACAGTGTATTCTTTTAATTCTTGAAATGGAAATTCAACTTTAATTGGTTCAATTTTTTTCAGCAGACTCCCTAATCTGGAACTAAACCGAAGTTGATTATCAAAATTTTCAATATTTGTATAAGTCAAAATAGTGTCAGACTCACTTTCCAATAAAATAGGAGCTGATTGATTATATTCTTTTTGGAAGTCAATATTAGATGAGAAAAGCCAAACTCTTGAAGGACAATGCAAAGGGTTTTTTAATTCAACTTTTAATGTATCGTCCTTATATGTATATGATTTATGGTATTCATATTGATTGAATTTTTCAATTGGAAGGGTTTTAGTTTTGCATCCAAACAAAACAGTAAAACTTAATAATATTACAATTTGCAATTGTATACAATATCTATTTATAATTGGTGTCATTTATCCCATATTAGCTTTTTAAGTTGGTTAATTTATTTGCTTTTTGATTTCATTTTCATCAAAGCCCCGGAAAGCTAAAACTGCGAGAATGAAACCTGTTTTTT
>CAZLJT010000036.1:0-19663 GCA_964559905.1 uncultured Aquiflexum sp. | reverse complement strand
AAGGAAAAAGTTTTGAAAAGTTTACGGACCATCCCTCCTTGGATTATGATGCAGTTATCAGCCCTGATGGTAAATGGGTCGTATTTACTTCTGAAAGGTCCGGCATACCACAACTTTATGTAAAGGCAGTTGAAGGAAATCAACCGCCTTCAAAATTGATCGAAAGCAATTCTTTTCAAGATCAAGCGACTTTCTTTCCGGACGGCAGTCAATTGGCATTTGTAGCGTCCCATGAAGGAAATTCCGAAATCTATCTTATCGATTTTCTACCCGACTCCGTTCAGGGTATCTCAACAGCCCTTAACCTGACCAATCATCCCGGGGGTGACTTCCGGCCTGCCTTTTCCCCAAATGGGAGACAGATTGCCTTCAGCAGTGATAGGGGACATGAGATTGTTCCGCATCCACAATTTCCATTTGCCCGACAACGAACCGGGGATATTTATATGGTTGACATTTCTGGGGAAAATTTGCAGCGACTCACCGATTCCGACTCTTGGGATGGCAGTCCAATATGGTCAGCTGATGGCACGAAGATTATTTTTTACAGTGGGCGAAACGGTAAAAATTCCATTTTTGAAATGAATGCAGATGGAAGCAATCAAAAACAATTAATTGAGTATTCAGAACCTGCAGTTTCTCCAAAACATTTGCCCAATGGAAACTTAGCCTTCACTACTTGGAAGAGTCAACAGGATTTTAAAATCATGCAAGTGGACAAAACCACTGCAGAAATTACCACATTGTTTTCGGACAGTCCAGATTTGATGTTCAACGTGGACATACATCCCTCGGGACTGATGGTATTTCATGGCGGAGCATATCCACAAAATCAAGAAAAGCAAGGTAAATTCGGCTTTGATGGCAATGTCTTAGCCGAACTTCCAAACACACTTTCCTTCGCGGACCAACAAACTGAAGCTTTTGGGGTTAGGAGAGCTTTTGTGGCTCCGCCGCAAATAGGTAATAACCTTTTATTTTATGATGCCAGCGATATACAGAGTTTTTTTGATTTCCTTCAGCCAATGGGATTTAGTGTCTTTTGGCTACCGCTACTCGTTATAGTTCTGTTTTTATCAGGAATTATTTTGGGAATTCGGAATCGCAAGAAGATCTCATTTTGGAGATACTTGATTTTCAGTATATTGACATTGATTTTTGGGGTTGTCACGGGTGTAATTTTCTTATATGTAGATGCTATAAAACCTATGCCTGTAAGTACCGTTCGTTGGACCATGGGTTTGTTGACAGTCTTGTTAATAATATTGGGGATATGGCAGTACCGACGAACGTTTCGGCTAAGGGCAATCGGAACAGCAACTCACAGACTATCCAAATTGTACAGTACGCTTTTCTTTTGTTTGGCAATTTTTTCATTGCTCTGTACTGTTTTCATCAATCATTTTGTTCACTCAAGCCTAGAGTTTTATCAGGTCGATTATTTAACGGAAGAAAAAAAGCCATTATTCCATTTGGAAAAGGAACCCGACACAAACCCTGCTAACTTTTCGGTATTGGACAGTAAGGTTACACATGATGGAAAAGCATTTGTTATTACCACAGGCAGCTTTAGGGCTGATGCAACTACTCAGGGCGATATTTGGAAATATGATTTTGAAACCAAACAGGTCACCAAACTGTCCGACTCACCATATAATGATGGATTTGGCGATATCAGTGAAGATGGTAAAATGGTTTTTCGCAGTGGTAGAAGCGGTCACTTTGATATCTATTTGAAAGTAAAAGAAAAAACTCTAAACCTGACCCAAGATTCGCACCGGGATAATTTCCCTGCAATCTCCAAGCAGGGAGATAAAATTGTGTTTGCATCAGACAGGTTGAGAGGGGAAAACGAATACAAAACAATGGACATTTTTCTAATGAAATTAAATCAGGATAATAGTTGGTCTGAGCCTGAAAAAATTTCAATGGGCAAAGGACAAAATGCGCATGCGCATTTTTCACCTGATGGAGAATGGGTAATTTACACAACGGAAGGATATGGCATTAATGATGAACAAGCACTGATTCAGCCAATCATATTCTCCCCGCAGATGTATGGTGAAATTGTGGCCTACAATATAGCCACCAAGGAAGGTTTCCGGCTTACGCATAATAAATGGGAAGAAGGAACACCTTTATGGGTTGAATAAATCAGTCGCTAATATTGTATATTCGGCCTTAAGGGGTGAATCCGTGATTTTTTAGCTGAACGGTTATCTCTGATTGAAAGCCCTGAGTTTGACCTGGGTAAATTTCCTTTTGGTATCCAAGGGAAAATCCCCTTTCATCATCCAATCATAATAGGAGGGTTCTTCTTTGAGAACCTGCTCAATGGTTTTTCCTTTGTGTTTGCCGAAGTTGAAGCATTCTACACCATCTTCATTGAAGATAAACCTACCTGCCAGGTCCACCATTTTTTCGTTGAGGATGCTATGGATTTTTTTCATGTCATTCTCAAAGATTCCTAATTTGTTTCCCTGTAGGTCTTCTGCCTCTGCCCCATTGTACCGGGAAATCTGTGCTTTGAATACCTCATAAGAAGCGATGGTGTCAGCTTCGGCGCTGTGCGCATTTTCCAGGGTTTGGCCACAATAAAACTTGTAAGCTGCTGCTAGATTCCTTTTCTCCATCATGTGGAAGATTTTTTGGGAATCCAGGATATTTCTTTTCTCAATATCAAAATCGATTCCTGCCCTCAAAAATTCCTCCACCAATAAAGGAATGTCAAATTTCAGCACATTGAAGCCTGCCAAATCAGCTCCTGCCAGAAATTGATGGTATTCTTTGGAGATTTCTTTAAAAGTAGGGGAGTCTTTGACATCTTCGTCAAAGATCCCATGAATGGCTGAGGTTTCTTTGGGAATAGGAATAGTGGGATTGATCAATGTGGTCTTGATTTCTTCTTTCCCGTCCGGTTGAACCTTTAAGATCGATATTTCTACGATTCTATCAGTGGAAATATTCGTTCCGGTAGATTCCAGATCAAAAAATGCAACGGGGTTTCTTAAATTTAAATTCATCATTTTTGGCTTTGATTTATTGTGTTTTTTAGTTGAGATAGATCCATGTCATCATAATTGCCCGAACTCATCAATAAAAGATTTGCTTGCCTATAATCCTGTGATTCAAGAAAAACTTTGAGTTGGTCAATATCTGTGAAAAGCTTTAGGTCATTTCTTTTGAAGGCATCCCTGAGGGTATCCTCGTCCATTAACTCCAGCTTTTTCAAAGATACGGCTTTTGGGTTTAAATATATAACCGCCACATCCGCCTCATCAAAGGTGTGGGCGTAATTACAGACAAAATCTTTGTTTAAAGAGCTGTAAGTATGTAATTCCTGCACAGCAATTAATTTTCTTTCCGGGAATTGGTTTTTGACGGCATTCACTGTGGCTTTCAATTTGGATGGTGCATGCGCAAAATCCCTGAATAATATAGATTGACCTGATTTAGCCAAAACTTCCTGTCTTTTGGCGGCTCCTTTAAATTCCTGAACAGCTTCATAAAACTGATCCTTTGATAATCCCAGACTCATGCATACTTCCAAAGCGCCTTGCAGATTTTGAAGGTTATGTTCGCCAAAGACATTGATAGCGACTTCGCCGGAATAGGTTAGCAGGTAAGTAATTCCGTCTTGTACTTTATATGGATGGGCTTTGTATGGGATCAGGTTGTCTATTTTTCCTTTGGACTTTTGTCCCAGTTCGTTGACAATCGGATCCTCAGAACAATAGATAAAGTAGCCTTGCTGCGGAGTCATATCCACCAGTTTTTCAAATTGTTCCCTATAAAAATCAAAGGTTGGAAACACATTGAAATGATCCCAGGCAATTCCGCTCATCAGGAGGATATCGTGGTGATAATGGAAAAACTTAGGTCTTCTATCCAAGGGGGAAGTCAGGTATTCATCGCCTTCTATGATAATGACCGGGGCATTGGACAATTTGACCATCAGGTCAAAACCTTCAATCTGTGCTCCCACCAAGTAATCAAAATCTTTTTGGTGGAATTTCAGCACATGCAGAATCATGGAAGTGATACTGGTTTTGCCATGAGAACCGGATATGACCACTCTTTTCTTGTCTTTGCTCTGTTCATAGATAAATTCCGGAAAAGAAAAGATGGGAATGTTCAGGTCTTTGGCCTTTTGGAGTTCGGGATTTTCGATTCGGGCATGCATGCCCAAGATAATGCCATCGAGGCCTTTATGGATTTTCTCCGGGAACCAACCTTTTTCCTTTGGAAGTATGCCTGCTTTTTCCAAACGGGTTCTGGAGGGTTCGTAAATTTCATCATCAGAACCAGTCACCTGATAGCCTTTCGCCACCATGGAAAGAGCCAGGTTGTGCATCACTGCCCCGCCGATAGCAATAAAATGATATTTCTTGGTCATAAGTAATCAACAAAGCCCAAAAGTAAGAAATGATTTTTTGGAGAAACCTCATCAACTATTTATTTTTCAAATTTTCTGAATTATCCCGAAGAGCAGATTTATTTTTTTTTATAAATTGAAATAAGTGATCTATAGAAAAAGAAAATACAAGGATAGAATTGGCGTTTGTAAATTGAGGCTTGATTATCTTTTGTTTGGACAAATTGTGAATAACTCGTTAATAAATTGTTCAAAAACATTGATTCAAAGCGCCTACATTTGTGGTTATGGCAGAAAATAAATCTATAGGAAAGGACAGAATAGTTGGAAAAAGAAAACCTGATTTGAGTAGTCCAATGGGAATGGGAAAATTACCCCCCCAAGCCATAGATTTAGAAGAAGCAGTCCTTGGGGCTCTGATGCTTGAAAAGGATGCCCTGACAGCTGTAGTGGATATTTTGAAACCTGAGAGCTTTTACAAGGAAGCCCATAAGGTAATTTTTTCAGCTATTCTTGACCTCTTTTCTGACAGTCAGCCCATTGATTTATTGACTGTCACCAATCAGCTGAGAAAGAAAGGTCAATTGGAAATGGCCGGTGGTGCGTTTTTTATCACTGAACTTACCTCCAAAGTTTCCTCTGCTTCCAATATTGAATACCATGCCCGTATCATAACTGAGCAATCAATGAAGCGGGAGATCATTTCCATTTCATCCGAAATCCAAAGAGAGGCTTTTGAGGATACGACTGATGTTTTTGAGCTTTTGGATAAAATGGAGCAATCCCTCTTTGAAATTTCCGAAAAGAATATCAGGAAAAATTACTCTGATATGCGTTCGATTTTGAAGGAGGCCATTGTAGAACTGGAGTCCAAGAAAGGGCAGAAAGATGGACTTACGGGTGTTCCGAGTGGTTTTACTGCCTTGGACAGGGTTACTTCGGGCTGGCAAAAATCAGATTTGGTGATTATAGCGGCAAGACCTGCCATGGGTAAGACGGCATTTGTGTTGTCGGTATTGAGAAATGCGGCTGTGGACCACAATCGTCCGGTCGCCATTTTCTCTTTGGAAATGTCCTCCATCCAATTGGTCAATCGTTTGATATCTTCTGAGGCCGAACTGGATTCAGAGAAAATCAAAAAAGGAAATCTTGCGGATTATGAATGGGAGCAACTTGTCCACAAGACAGGTAAACTATCCAAAGCCCCATTGTTTGTAGATGATACTCCCGCGCTTTCTATTTTGGAATTGAGAGCAAAATGTAGAAAACTTAAGGCCCAGCATGATATTCAGATGATTGTGATTGATTACTTGCAGCTGATGTCCGGTGACTCCAAATCCGGTGGAGGCGGTAACAGGGAACAGGAAATCGCAAGTATTTCCAGGGCATTGAAAAAGATTGCCAAGGAATTGAGTGTTCCGGTGATAGCGCTTTCTCAGCTTTCGCGGGCGGTAGAAACCAGGGGCGGCGATAAAAGACCGCAACTTTCTGATTTGAGGGAATCTGGCGCCATTGAGCAGGATGCCGATATGGTCATGTTCCTGTACCGTCCCGAGTATTATGGCATCACAGAAGATGAGGATGGCGCATCCACAGCCGGAGTAGGAGAAATAATCATAGCCAAACATAGAAATGGTTCCTTGGACAATGTCAAACTAAGATTCATCGGTAAATACACCAAGTTTACAGATTTGGAAGTGAATATTTCCTACAAATCCCAGGATCAATTATATGGCCACAAATTTCCTGGTGGAGCAGGGGGGCAAAGTTTTGACTCTAGTAATATGATCCGGGTGCAGAGCAAAGCCAATGGAGGTGATTATGATGAACCTTTCCCAGGTGGTTTGGGAAGTGATAAGCCGGCACCTTTTTAAGAGATCCAAGATTCTATCTTAAATATGGAAGGATATTGGAAGTAATAAACTTATTCTAAAAAACTTCCGACTTCCCAACTTCCCACCTAATCGATGTCATGTTCAAAAAGAAAATTCTGATAGCTGTTTTTTAATTCTTTGAAGGTTTTCTCGTTTTTTTGCTCTGCTGCCAGTTTGATGCCAATTTCAAAAATTTCTTTGGCCCTTTCGATATCCCCTTCAGCTGAAAAAAAATTGGCAGCATGGTAATAGGTAGGTAAGTAAACCTTATGCAACGCCAGAAGTTTATTAAAATAGAATTTTGCCAGGTCCGGATCACTTTCCTTATGTTCCAATGCTAGTGCGTACCAATTGAAAGGATTGTCAGGATCTTGTTCAGCAAAAGATTTAAGCATTTCGATACGTGACAATTTGCTCATGAATTCTTTTTTTAATTATGGCCTTATGACTAAATTCACGCAATTTAAAAATAAATAACCTAAATATACATAATGAAGATTCTTGTTTGTATTACCCATGTGCCGGATACCACTTCCAAAATTCAGTTCACAGATAGCAATACCAAATTTGATAAAACCGGTGTTCAATTTATCATAGGACCTTATGATGATTATGCACTGGCAAGAGCAGTTGAACTTAAAGAGCAGCTAGGAGCAAGTCTTACTGTGCTGAATGTCGGAGAAGCAGAAACTGAACCTACCTTGAGGAAAGCGCTCGCTATTGGCGCAGATGATGCCATAAGGATAAACGCCTTTCCAAAGGATTCACTTTTTGTGGCCAATCAGATAGCTGCCATTGCAAAATCAAACGGATATGATCTTATTTTGATGGGCAGGGAATCAATAGATTTCAATGGTGGCATGGTTCATGGCATGGTAGGAGAGATGTTGGGGATTCCCTCTGTTTCTCCGGTGATGAAATTGGAGGTTGAAGGCGATACGGTTAAAATGGCTAGAGAAATTGAAGGAGGAAAAGAATATCTTGAAGCGAAACTTCCATTAATAGCAGGCTGCCAGGAACCTATTGCAGAATGGAAAATACCGAATATGAGAGGAATTATGTCTGCAAGAACCAAACCACTGCAGGTAATGGAACCAGCTGTTGATGGAGCAAATACCGAAGTGACTTCCTATCAGTTGCCCCCGGCTAAAGGTTCAGTCAAACTTGTGGACAAAGAAAATGTTGCTGAGTTGGTGCGATTGTTAAAAAATGAAGCCAAAGTGCTTTAATCATTAAACCTTATTTAAATTCAAAGATATTATGTCAGTATTAGTTTATATAGAACACGCGGAAGGTTCCGTCAAAAAAACGAGTTTGGAGGCAGTTTCTTACGGGAAAGCCTTGTCAGAAAAATTATCAGCAGGAGAAGTAGTCGCTGTCGCATTGGGGACAATTTCTTCAAGTGAATTGGCAAAAGCCGGGCATGCAGGTGCCTCCAAGGTAGTTCATGTCAATGATGAGAAATTGAGTGCGGGTGTCATTCAGGCACATGCCGAAGCCGTTGCCCAAATTTTTAATCAGATTGCTGCCAAGACATTGGTATTGGCAAAATCATCTTTAGGAGATGCAGTAGCCGCCCGGTTGGCAGTGAAGTTAAATGCAGCTTTGGTTTCCAATGTGGTCGGATTACCGGAGACAAGTTCAGGATACACCGTTAATAGAAGTATCTATACAGGTAAGGCTTTTGCCGAGACAGTGGTCAATTCCGAGAATAAGATCCTTGCTGTGAAAAAAAACGCAGTGGATCTCAAAACCGATGGCCCCGAGGCAAAAGTAGAAGAAATTGCCCTTACTATTCCGGACGAAAATTTTGCCACTAAAATCACATCCACTGATAAAGCTACGGGAGAGGTGTTATTGCCAGAAGCAGACATTGTTGTATCCGGTGGCAGAGGTATGAAGGGACCTGAAAACTGGGGGATGATTGAGGATTTGGCAAAAGAGCTTGGAGCAGCCACGGGCTGTTCCAAGCCGGTATCAGATATTGGATGGAGACCACATCATGAACATGTAGGCCAGACTGGAGTAAAAGTTGCCCCAACTTTATATGTTGCAGTTGGAATTTCGGGTGCGATTCAACATCTTGCGGGTGTGAATTCTTCAAAATACATCGTTGTAATCAATAAAGATTCCGAAGCGCCGTTCTTTAAAGCAGCAGATTATGGGATTGTTGGAGATGCTTTTGAAATTTTACCAAAATTAACTGAAGCTATAAAAGCCCAAAAATAAATCCTGTGGACCAAACTATTCAATTAGAGATTTTAGGATTATCATCAAACCATTCTCAATCAGGGTCATTTACTTTGGTTATGGGTGAAGTTGAAGGTAGCAGAAGACTTCCTATCGTCATTGGTATGTTTGAAGCACAAGCCATTGCCATAGAGATAGAAAAGATTATTCCCAACCGTCCGATGACGCATGACTTATTCAAGTCTTTTGCTTCAAACTTCAATTTTTCTATTGATCATATTTTGATTTCAGATATGAGAGAAGGAGTTTTTTATGCTAAAATAGTATGTAAAAACGCTTCCAAAACAGTAGAGATTGATGCCAGGCCTTCAGATGCCATTGCTATCGCAGTAAGATTTGATGCCCAGATATATTGTGTATCCAAAGTCATGTCTGAAGCCGCCATTGAATTTAATGAGGATGATGAAAAGAAAGAGCATGAAAAGCAGGTAAAGCCAGGCCGATCAACAGGGTCATCTTCTAAAGTTTCAGACTCACTCAAAGATTTTAGTCTAGATAAGCTCAATCAGATGCTGGATAAAGCCATCAATAATGAGGATTATGAAAGGGCCGCAAGAATCAGGGATGAAATCAACAGAAGGAACTGATTCAAAAGAGCCTTTATCATAAATCTTCTTTCAAATTTTATTGCCAATTAAAGTATAGGTTTTACAATTATGATCTTTGTGACTAAGTGTCTTTGTGGCCGAAATTGTTCAAAAATGCCGCAAAGGCACAAAGACGCAAAGCTTATTTAAATGTTACCCCAAATAATATTTGTATAAAATTTTGGAGATTTCACTTATGTGACAGCCTCTTTCCCATATTCTATAGAATGAAGAATCATTTGAATATTATTCAGCGGTCAAAAGATTTACATTAATTTCATTTATTCATTTTATCAGATGGATTATTTCAGAGGATTGGTAGGTATTATAGTTTTGATTTTGGTGGCATTTATTTTTTCAGCCAATAAGAGACAGGTTGATTGGAGACTGGTAGGTATAGGTGTAATTTTGCAGGCATTATTTGGGTTTTTAATTACCAAAGTAGAGTTTGTTGCGCGGATATTTGCCACAGTGAGTAGGGCTTTTGTGAAATTTCTGAGTTTTTCTGCTGACGGCGCCACCTTCATTTTTGGTGACTTGGCGACAGATTCATTCGGATTTATTTTTGCATTTCAGGTATTGCCAACCATTATTTTTTTCTCTACTGTATCGGCGGGATTATATTATTTGGGGATATTGCAGAAAGTAGTTTTTGGCATTGCATGGGTAATGGCAAGGACAATGAGGCTTTCGGGACCTGAGAGCCTCTCAGCTGCAGGTAATATTTTTCTTGGTCAAACAGAGGCCCCCTTATTGGTCAGGCCATTTATTCCTACCATGTCCAGGTCAGAATTAATGTGTTTGATGACAGGGGGAATGGCCACTATTGCGGGAGGTGTTTTGGCTGGATATGTGGCTTTTCTTGGCGGGGACAGCCTAGCTGAGCAAAGCAGGTTTGCGGCTTATCTGCTTGGAGCAAGTATCATGAACGCCCCTGCTGCCATAGTGATGTCCAAAATTATGATTCCGGAGACAGATAAGGAAATAACCAACGACAAGTTGGAGGTCAGTGGAGAAAATATGGGCGTTAATCTGATTGATGCCATGTCTATAGGAGCCTCGGAAGGCTTAAAACTAGCCTTGAATGTGGGGGGAATGCTACTTGCTTTTATCGCGGTAATTGCAGCATTGAATTATATCCTTTCGGGCTTGATAGGTGAATATTCCGGCCTGAATACATGGGTAATTTCATCTACAGGAGGACAATTTTCTGGATTTTCGTTGGAATATATCCTTGGGCAGGTTTTCAGGATATTTGCTTGGATTATCGGCGTCGAATGGAGTGAAACCCTACAAGTGGGGTCATTGTTAGGACAAAAAACAGTTATCAATGAATTTGTTGCTTATTTGAGTCTTGCAGATATGAAGTCTACTGATTCTCTTTCCCCTAAATCAATTGTTATTGCTACCTATGCTTTATGCGGATTTTCTAATTTCAGTTCTATTGCCATACAGGTAGGAGGAATCGGCAGTATCGCACCAAATCAACAAGGGAATCTTTCTAGGTTGGGAATGAAAGCTCTGATGGCAGCCACCTTGGCATGTCTGATGACAGCGACAATAGCAGGAGCTTTGTTTTAGGAAATAAAAAGGCTGCCTCATAATTAGAGACAGCCTCTTTTATTCCATAAGTCATCTCTATTTACTTTGATCTACCCGAATTTCAGGGTTTTCATTTGACTTAGGAAAAAGTGTTTTTCACCATTAATCTTCAATTATTACTATTTTTTCAATTTTGTCTCCCTGCCGGATCTGATCTATGACCTCAAGACCTTCCACTACTTTACCAAAACAGGTATGTCTTCTGTCCAGATGACTTGTATTGTCTCTGCTATGACAAATAAAGAATTGAGATCCTCCCGTATTTCTGCCAGCATGGGCCATTGAAAGTACTCCACGGTCATGATATTGATTTTCGCCATCCAATTCGCAATCAATCTTGTATCCCGGACCTCCTGTGCCAGTTCCGTTTGGACAGCCGCCCTGAATAACGAAATTTGGGATAACCCTATGAAAAGTCAATCCATCATAGAACCCTTTTTTTGAAAGTGTCTTAAAGTTCTCAACTGCCTTTGGGGCATCATTGTCATAAAAGTCCACTTTCATGGTGCCTTTTTCGGTTTGTATTTCAGCTTTGCTCATAAAATTTATTTTTGTCCAAAAGTAAGAAATCTATTTTGGAGCGTCTTCAATTTTGCCGATAAAAAAAGGAGTGCATTGGCACTCCCTGGATTTGGGTTTATTTTGCTTGAAAAGGGTTAATTAACTAAAACTTCGGTGCTCCGGCAAGGATATCTTCAGTGGCATAATCTCTGTATTTTTCAAAATTCTGTATAAAAGCAGTGCCAAGTTCCCGGGCTTTTATGTCATAAGCTGCTTTATCTTCCCAAGTTGCACGAGGGCTTAAAACATGGTCGGGAACATTTGGACAAGATTCGGGTATTCCTATTCCAAATACACTATGTTTCCTGTAGGCTACATGATCGAGTTTGCCTTCCAGCGCGGCTGAGATCATTGCTCGCGTATATTTTAACTTCATCCTTGACCCTACTCCATAAGGGCCTCCTGTCCAGCCGGTGTTTACCAACCAGACATTGACTTGGTGCTGTTCCATTTTTTCACCAAACAACTCCGCATATCGGGTAGGGTGCAAAGGAAGAAATGCAGCACCGAAACATGCTGAAAAGGTTGTCTTTGGTTCCGTTACACCTATTTCTGTGCCTGCTACTTTCGCCGTATACCCTGATATAAAGTGGTACATGGCTTGGCATTTGTTCAATTTTGAAATGGGCGGAATTACTCCAAAGGCATCGGCTGTCAGAAAAAAGATATTTTTTGGTATGCCCGCTATGGAATTGGGCAGGGCATTTTTGATGTGATATATAGGATAAGATGTCCTGGTATTCTCAGTTACCTCTTTGTTGCTGAAATCCACAGTTCTCGTTCCTGGATAAAACCTGGTGTTTTCGACTATAGCTCCAAACTTGATGGCATCCCAGATTTCAGGTTCTTTTTCCCTGCTCAGATCGATTACTTTGGCATAGCATCCTCCTTCAAAATTGAAAACCGAGTCCTCATTCCAACCATGTTCATCATCACCTATCAAACGCCTTTCAGGATCTGCCGAAAGTGTTGTTTTGCCTGTGCCGGAAAGCCCAAAAAATATGGCAGTATCTCCTGCTTTTCCTACATTGGCCGAACAGTGCATGGAAAGAACCCGGTGCTTGTGGGGAAGGATATAATTCAATACTGAGAAGATCCCTTTTTTCATTTCTCCTGCATAGGCAGTTCCGCCAATAAGCAGGATTTTTCTGGTCAGATTGATGACCGCAAAATTTTCCTGTCTTGTCCCATCACTTTCGGGATTGGCCTTGAATTCAGGAATACAGATAATAGTGAAACCGGGATTAAAATCTTCCAGTTGATCTTTTTCAGGTCTTAAAAACATGTTGTAACAAAACAGATTATGCCAGGCCAAAGTGTTGATAATTCTCAGTTTTAATCTGTATTTTTCATCCGCACCTGCAATTGCATCTCTTACATATAGATTTTTACTGCCTAAAAAATTGATCATTTTATCATAAAGTCTGTCAAATTTTGCCTCATCGATAGGGATATTGATATCACTCCACCAAACAGCGTTTTCTGTCTCTGAGTCTTTTACAATAAACCGGTCTTTTGGTGAACGTCCGGTAAATTCACCTGTATCAGCCATCAGTGCCCCTAAATCTGTCAGATTGCCTTCTTTGTTGGCAAGGGAATGTTCTACAAGTTCAGCCGGACTAAGATTCCAAAAAATTGTCCCTTTGGTCTCAAGTTCAAGTTCTGATAAACTTTTTCTTTCAACTTTAATATCGAGTTCTTGTACACTCATAAATATATTTTTAGGGTTTATATCGCGAGTCAAAGATAGATATTATTACATAACACAAATAAAAAAATGTTCTTTTTTTGCTAATACAATCGATTACGAAATCAAAATTTGATAATTTGATATAGTCATTGAGATTCTTTGATCTGTTGGAAGGAAATAAAGCCTTAAATCTTTTAAACCATTATTTATCAGGATCATTTGCAGGAAAACAAAGAATAGTACAATTTGAAAAAATCTGTTATCATTGTAATTCTTTGAGATCCATTGTACCACCTAACCTAAAGAATTTTGGAAAAATTCAACGATAATACTTCCGGTCACGATCAGATTGATTTATTTCCCGGACCAACAATGTTTGGACATCCAAAGGGCTTAATGACCTTGTTTTTTACTGAAATGTGGGAGCGTTTCAGTTATTATGGGATGAGAGCGCTTTTAATTTTATTTATGACTACTGCGATTATTGAAGGAGGACTTGGATTTGATGACAAAACTTCGGGAGCCATATATGGACTTTACACTATGGGGGTATATTTATTGGCATTACCGGGAGGCTGGTTTGCCGATAGACTATTCGGGTTGAAAAAATCTGTTTGGTATGGAGGCATAATAATAGCTCTCGGTCATTTTACAATGGCTCTCCCCGGGCTTTTTCTTCTTCTTGGAGATAGTTCGGAAGTGAAAGAATCACTTTCATCTTTGGATACCAATTCCTTTTTTCTGGGCTTGATACTGATTACAGTCGGTACCGGACTGCTAAAACCCAATATAAGTTCTATAGTAGGCCAACTATACCCTGCGGGTAGTTCAAAAAGAGATGCAGGATTTTCTATTTTCTATATGGGGATCAATATAGGGGCACTTATTGCACCGATAGCATGTAGTACCATGGCTATTTATGATTGGCATTTGGGTTTTGGTCTGGCCGGTTTGGGAATGGTGTTTGGCTTGGTTCAGTATTCGGTTTCAGCAAAAAATCTCATTGGTTATGGTGAAGCAATACCTTTAATGACAGATAAAGAAAAAAGAGATAGAGATCGGTTGGTAAGGATTCTTTTTGGAATAGGGGCTGTAGTCTTATTAATCCTGACAGCTTTGTTTTTGGGATTTATTCCCATTAATGTTTCGGCAATTGCAAGTGCCTCAGGAACTATCATTGCCATTGTGGCTTTTGTTTATCTTGGTTATGTCATTCTTTTCGGAGGACTTAGTACAGACGATCGAAGAAAAGTTGGAGTTATTGCCATTTTATTTTTATTCTCGGCTTTGTTTTGGTCAGGATTTGAACAGGCAGGTTCAACACTGAATCTGTTTGCCGAAAGATTCACGGACAGGACTATTTTGGGCTGGGAAATTCCTGCGGGATATTTCCAGTCCATCAATTCCATGTTTATCATTATTTTCGCTCCATTTTTCGGAGCACTTTGGGTTTGGTTAGGCCGAAGACAGCTTGAACCCAGTTCTCCGTTGAAATTTGCCATGGGACTTTTATTGCTGGGGATGGGGTTCCTTGTCATGTACTTCGCGGCCAAGATTGCAGCTTCAGGTGAGTTGGCTGCTCCTACTTGGCTTATTTTTACTTATATGCTGCATACTTTTGGAGAATTGAGCTTAAGCCCTGTAGGGTTGAGTTTGGTCACAAAATTGGCCCCGCCAAAATATGGAGGGCAGATGATGGGGATTTGGTTCCTTTCGGTCTCATTGGGAAATCTGTTTGCGGGATTGATTGCAGGGGAAGCGAGCGGAGGAACTGAAGAAGCTTTGGCTGAAATGCCCGGTCAATATATCATTATAGTCATGACAGCTTTAGGAGCGGGGATGCTGCTATTATTATTGAGCAAGCCTATAAGGAGGCTTATGGGAAATGTTCATTGATGAAAAAAGGAAAAACGTTTATCAATAAAAAAGAGGTCTAAAAAGACCTCTTTTTTATTATTTTTTTTCGGATTCCTTAGGTGGATTGGTACTTCTAAAATCTATTGCAGATAATCCTGCACCTAAACCGATCAGAATACATACAATAAGCAAAAACAGCTGTGCTCCTGAGGCGATCGGTGAACTGAAAATTTCTAATAGCATATTTGAATATTTTAATTATTGCCTGAATTGTCCGAAAGATAATACAGATACCTTTCAAGACAAAATTTACAAAAAAAAAGGAAGTAAATTTTACTTCCTTTCCATTAGAATCATTTAGTCAATTTCATCGTCGAACTCATCAAAATCATCATCATCGAATTCATCATCATCGTCAAAATCAACAAAATTTTCATCTACAAGTTCGCTCTCTTCATCAAGGTCATAAACCTCGTCCTGAAAATCTTCTGCAAACTCATCATCTTCGATATCCTCATCGAAGTCATCTTCAAAATCATCTTCAAAATCCTCCATAGCGTGATTAATTAATGTTTCAAATATTGTCAAATGGATTGTTGGACGCTAATTAAAGCAAAATAAATTTTTAAGCAAATACCTTAACCGGGATATTTTTTTTCGTCGATTCTATTGAAAGCTCAAAATTTGATTCAAGCCATTGATTTTCCAACAGTTCCAACCATGTTTCCAGATAAAAGATAAGGTCATGGATATTATTTTTTGTTAATTGGTTTCTCCTGGGTAGAGGAATGTTGGCTAATATTTTTGGATCTGACAGTTTTTCCAGATGTTTTAATTCTTCAATACTCAAACCTTTTTCCACTAATTTCCCTATCATCAAATCCATTGGATAACCACTGGTAGGGCAATAGTCATTCAACTGCTCATTCCAGTCGCCAGATTTGGACATGGCATATCTATGGATTTCTTCTTTGCTTAAGGAAATCAATTCCTGGGCCAAATTGCCACAATTGCACGCGCCCATGTGTCCCCATTGATAAGGTGCACCTTTTTTTAACTTTGAAATAGTATTACGGAATGCCGCAATCAACTCTGGATTTGATCTTGCCATATTTTTCGTTTTTCTTTAAAAGGTAACCAAAAATCAGCAGAGGAGTTTTGAAAAAATAACAAAAAATCACAAAAAAATATTTTAAGGAAAAATCATTTGAATATACTTTTTAACCAATGGTTTTGATAAATACTGTTTGACTATGGAGTATCCATTGGCTTTGACAATATCTCTCTCATCAACCGAACTACTCAAGATGTAAACTTCCGGAGTTACTTGTTGGGGTTTAAACACCTCTAAAAAGTCCCATCCAGTCATTTCAGGCATATTCAGATCCAAAAACAGATAATTTGGATCAATTGTTTCTAAATCACTCAGTGCTTTGGTCGCACTTTGAAACTTAAAAATCTTATGTGGGACTTTTATGTTTTTAGAGATCAGTTTTTCAGTTACAAAAGTACTGATCGGATCGTCATCAATGAGAACTATTCTTACCATTAAATACAAAATACTTGGTTTGAAATACAGTATGATTGTTACAAAAATACATTATTACTTTGTATTTACAACACCATCAAGAAAAAAAATCAAAATTATTTTTGCTTTTTACTTGGATCGAATACTTCTTTCCTTCGAATTAGGTCAAAAAACAAAATAAAATCTGAAATTAAGCTGTAAATGGGATATTGGAATGTTGCAGGTTTGTTTTTTTCATAAAAGAAATGTCCTATCCAAGCAAAGCCATATCCTACTATTGGAATAAAAATCAGAATCCAATATTTTGATAAAAAAACAGCTAAAAATAATATTAAAAACAATAAACCGGTTCCAAGAAAATGAAGTTTCCTGGATGTTTTGTTCTGATGTTCTGACAAATAATAAGGGTAAAACTCTTTCAGGGTGGTAATTCTTCTTTTTTCGGCTTGCATTTTTTTATTTTAAAGGTCCTTGATATGGAATTGATAAGCTTGGGTTATTTGCTCAACTGATTGAATTACTTTTTTCTTTTTCTGTTTTTGGTCGGAGACTTCTGTTACTGCTGTAAGTCTCATCAGCATTTTATTATTTTTTGTATCTACGAAATCTACAATAAGTTGCATCAATTGATAATTTTTGGTGGATACAGGATTCTGTTGATGAAAAAATCGGGGGTCAAACATCCAAGGATCCCAAATTCTTCCGCCCCACATAGGGTAGGGGTTATTATACACCTCTTTTTGTCTCATGTCTTCATTAGAAGTATAGCTAATGACCAATTCTGGATTGATATTATCATAAACCAAGCCTAGGTCTTCAAAACTATTTTGAAGCCCATCAGAAACTAAAGCATCGATTAATTCATTCTTGAATCCTCTATGGCCAATTTCTTTGTTAAGAATAACAAATGAATGATATTCTTTGTAAGGCCTGAACTCAGTATTTTCCTTAAATATTTCTATTGCGTTGCAAGCACTTGATAAAAGAAGAACAACTGCAATAATCAACGGATTAAGTTGGTTTTTCATTTTCAAAATTTAACTATTATCATATGAATTGTTCAAATTTTTGACAATAATTCTTTCTGAGATGGTTTTTTGTCAGAAATCTTTGAGATTTGTGTCTTTATTAAATGTATAAATCAATTCAATTATATTTTATCCTAGATTAATTTTATTTATTAAATTTTAAAACAATAAATCATATGAAAATATTATCTACTATTTGTCTGTTGCTTGTTTTTAGCCATTTTACTTTTGCTCAGGATGTCGAGAATATAGCGGATAGTGCTAAAGTGGCTGTAAAAGATACAACTTATTGGATTTCTGACTTTAGTGTCGGATTGAATTTTAATCAGGCTGCCTTTTCAGGTAACTGGAAGGCAGGGGGTGTAAATTCCATTGCTTTTGGGTCTATTTTGAATGGTAGTGCCAAGTATGCAAAGGAAAAATGGAGTTGGGACAGTCAGCTTGAATTGATCTACGGTCTTGTGAAAAATGAAGGTCAGGAATTCAGAAAATCCAATGACCGGATATTTTTGGATTCAAAGGTGGGGTATAAGATAACCGACAAGTGGGGATATTTTACTTCAATGAACTTTATCACCCAATTTTCTCAGGGTTTTGATTTTACTCAGGATGATCCGATTTTGATTTCAAGTTTTTTTTCACCGGCATTCTTGACGACAGGCTTCGGTTTAGAGTATAAACCTAATGATGAATTTGCTTTAAGGCTAGCACCTTTTTCTCCCAGGTTTACTTTCGTTACAGATACGACTATTATCAATAATGTTCCGGAAAACTATGGGGTACCGGCAGGTCAGACTATGAGAGCAGAATGGCTTGCTTTTCAATTGTTTGCTACTTGGAATAAAAAATTCAATGAAAATCTGACTTTGAATTCCAGATACCAAATGTTTGCCAATTTGGAAACACTCGGTTTTAAAACCATTGACCATAGACTAGATTTCACCATCATTGCCAAAGTCAGCAAATATGTCGACGTAACCTTTACAAGTATCAATGTGTATGATATCGATATGGATCCGGGAATTCAGTATAGCCAAACTTTAGCATTGGGTATTTTGTATAAGGTCAGCAATAAAAAGTAGGTAATTCTTAAGCATTTCCTTTAAAAATTTTGAATTTTATTTTTATGTACTATTTTTGTTTTAATTGTGGTAGTTAAATAATAGTTGGTTTAGTTTTCATAAAAAGGGCAGAGGAGTTTCTTCTGCTTTTTTATTTAAAAAAGGCAATCCTTACCTAGGATTGCCTTTTTTTTAGTACTGGCTTACGTTTAAACTAACATCATTTTCTGATACTGATGACAGGAAGATCTGTCATGGCTATTAAATTCTCAGTGATGCTGGGAGAGAAGTACTGCATCAGGTCAGATTTTCCGGCAGTTACCACGGCTATCCCTTCCGCATCGATATTTTTTGCATACTGAATAATACCCCTCTCTTCTTTGAAAGCGTCTATTACTTCAATTTTGTGTTCATAATTTGCGAATTCTTTTAAATACTCTTTCCCCAATTGTTTGATGTCATTGGTTTCAAGAAAGTAGGTTGGGGTATTTACATAAACTACTTTTATTTTTGCACCTAATAGCTCAGCAAGGGTTTCTATTGACTTAAAAGCATGACCTGTCTCTTCTCTCAGGTTGGTGGCGACCACCAAAGTATTTAATTTTTCCATCATATTATTTTCTTTCACAACCACTACAGGGATTTTAGATCTTCGCAGCATACTGTAGGTGTTGGTACCCAATAAATGATCTTTGAAGCCATATTGACCGTGGGAACCCATTACAACCAAATCAATATGTTCTGAGGCTACAAATTCATGTATTTTATCATTCCCATTATTGTACACCAATAATTTGCTCGCCCGGATTCCCTGTCCTTGGGCTTTATGTATCAATTCATTTAAATTGACTTTAGCATCGGATATGGCTTTCTTGGTATCCGGAAATAAATTCTCCTGTTCCTTACTGAGTTTGGACCAATCCACGGGAGTATTTATAATATGAAGAAACACCATCTCAGCGTCCGTTTTTTTTGCCAAAAAAAACGCATAATTCTCTGCTGATAAAGCACAGGCTGAGAAATCTGTTGGGACGAGTATCTTTTTCATGATTTTTTTGGGTTAAGTTTTAACATTTACTAAATATACTTTAATATGATGTTATTTACCCTATTCGATATCATTGACAAACATGATAAAAATCAGTGAAGAAAAACGGCGAAAAAAAAGCCCCGGACTTATTCCAGAGCTTAAGTGCGCGCGGAAGGATTCGAACCCTCAACCCTCGGAGCCGAAATCCGATATTCTATCC
>CAZLJT010000035.1:965-20120 GCA_964559905.1 uncultured Aquiflexum sp. | reverse complement strand
GACGAACATGCCGAACAATTCCTTCCATTGCCCGGACCTGTTCCTGACTGCTTCGTCCGTTCGTTGCATCGTTTACGGCAGCTTCCTCAAACAACAAATCCACCGGACCACCGGCGAGTACATCACGTTCGAGTCTAAAAGCAGCCGGAGTTGATCCCATGGAAGGGATGCCTGCCTCAATAAATTCGAATTCAGTATCCGGAAATCGTTCTTGAAGGTAATTGGAAACACTGTCGCGCCAACCACCATTATAGGTTATGGAACCGCCTAGGAAAGCAACCCGTCCTTTTTTCTCTTGCTGAAACTTTAAAAGACTGTTTCGAATACCATGTCGCTGCATGTGGTAGTTTTCGGAATGGAGAAGTTGCTCGGGTAATGCCGTATGATACTTGATAAAATCAGCACCTTGTCGGGGTGTTTCAATAGGAAAATGGTGCCCATATAATTCCTGCTTTCCCTGTGTGCATGGAATTACCGTTGCCGGGCCACCGAGTTTAATATACCTGTCAATAAGTATATAGGTATTTTCATCCGGTGGAACCACCTCATCGTTCAATCCAATCATGTGCAACACAGGCACTTTTGCCAGTGCCAGTGCTTCGAGATTATCAATCGGGTTATCCCTGTATGCCAGGGCTTCTTCGTCCGAAGAAAAGCCATATGCTATTTTCAGCCTTTCCCAATCAGCTTCGCTCCCTTTTCCTCCTCCAAACCCGCCCGGCCAACTTTTAAAATCACATACGGGAGCTTCTGCATAAATACAGTTCACCTTTTCCGGGTTACGCTTGGCCCAGTTGTAAATGAAAAGCCCCCCCCGACTTACCCCTTCCAGCGCAACTTTAGGATGGAGCTTCCATTCGGTTGTGAGGTAGTTGTAAAAGCGGTCCCAAACCGCAATAGCAGCAGGACTGCCATACATATTGTCTGTGTTGACATAGGCGATATGAAATCCTTCGGTAAGTAGCAAACTGTCCATCTCCGTATGCCAACCCGGAAATCGTGCCCGCCAAACCCAAGGATTACCGTTCAGGGGCTTTTCAGGTAGCGTAATATGTGAGGCCCTGCCTTCAAAATCAATGGTATACCGCGTAAAGCCTTTCCAATCTATTTTTCCCGTCAGAAAAGTTTTGGAGATTGATTTAACTGAATTGGTGGTATCAGGGAATTTGGATGCATAAGCCTCAAAAATACGCTTTCCATGCGCACCCAAACCTTCGGGAGTGAGATGAGTTGCATCGGCTTTCGGAATTCCGAGCATACTGGTATATACAATATTTGCATCCTCTGAGGCTAATTTTTTCTGAGCTTCTACCACCACGGGACGTTCTTTCACAAAATGGTGCTGCTCATCCACTCCCAGAATAATCTTCAGATTGGGTTCATTCATTACGTTAAGCCGCAAATCATCAATCATTTGCTTCAGATTGGAATAATATTCCCGTGCAGTATTTTCTTCGCCGGCATCGGATTCACCTTGAATCCAGATAAATCCGCTCAAATTGACTATAAAACCTTCTTTCTCAAGTTTTTTTATAGCTGACTTCAAATCACCAATCATTTGATCATAGATCCCCCCTTCCCCGGGGAGTTTCCAGTCGCGTGCAAGGCCTGTTGCACCTTTGGAGTATTTGAAAATTGCAGGATTATACCCTGCTTTTTTTAGCTCACGGCCAAAACTCACCTCCGGCCCAAAATGTCCCTTGGGAAACCTTCCGGTTTGGGGCTGCATAGTGACCCAATTTCCACCTGAACTTTCGCTGTCTACAAATGTCCAGTTTAAAAGAATCGAATTATCCAGGCCCTTGGGATCTTCCGGATAGAAAGCGGCATCTCCCATCCAGCCTTGGGCATTAGATTGTCCGGCCCAAATAAAAAGATCCAACTTTTGCTGGGAGCGTAAATCCAATGGCAGAAGTAAGAATAGAAGTAAAAAACTGCAGGTAAGAACGGTGAAATGCTTCATAAAGATTACCTAATTTAACTGGTAAAAACTGCTTTTTCTCCCTCAATAAGATCAAGTATAATATACTGTCCATCCCTTTCAAATGCTTTATCACAAGAAAATTCAGCCTGCCCAAAGGGATTTTCCAATATTAATCTCCCGCCTTTTTTAGAGATAACCTCCACTTTGTCGACTTTCCCATTTCCCATATTTGCAGAAACTAGGAATGCACCTTGTGTGCGCAGGCTTGTAAAAGAAACATCTTTCCAGTCGTCAGGAATAGCCGGAAACAATTTTACCACACCGGAATGGCTTTGGATCAACATCTCCTGAACACCTGCCGCAAAAGCAAAATTACCTTCCAGTGTAAAGGGTCGGTAAGTAAAGTTAGACTTACCGGTTCCTGATTGGTCACCGTTTACATGGAAACTGTTTGGCAATACAAAAGAAGATGCAAAATCCTCCAAAGCCTTAGCCGCACCCTTTCCATCTCTCGCCCTTGCCTTGAGATTTCCTAACCAGGCAAAGGAATAACCCGTCCATTTTGAAGACCCTATTTTATCTAAATGGGCAATGGTATTGTGGATTATTTCCAGGTCTTTTTCCCCATTGGCCGGATCTATCAAACCTAGGGGATGAATCGCCATGACCTGGGAAAAGTGCCGGTGTGATTCTTCCAACTGTTCACCCGGAGCCACCATAAGCCCCGTGCCATCAATGGCATAATTGGGCCATTCGGCCAAAATGGAATTCCATTCTTCCGCTTCATCTAGGTATCCGAGTTCCAATGCCAGTTCTGCGGCGGCAGTATACGTCCAGCGTACCAGGGCAAGGTCATAATTGGTCATCTGGTCAAACCATGCCTTGGCACTGTTATCATGGATTTCAGGGCTGGAAGACAAGGGAAGTTTTCTTTTTCCCTCTTTATCCAGGATGGAGAGTTCCTTCAAAAAAACTGCGACGCCTTTGATCCATGGATAAGCATCGTTTTTGAGAAATTCTTTATCCATGGAATATCTCCAGTGCAGGTAAAAATGATGTCCCAACCAGGCACTTACGGTAGGTCCAAAAGCATATTGTATCCAACCTCCCATGGGATCCCCCTCCAAAGTGGTCACCCCGGGAACGTTCAATCCATTTGTGCCAAAATATTCCCTGGTGTACTTTTCAAAGGTATGTTTATGTTGATTGAGCCAATCAAGAAAGCCTCGCTCAAGTTCCAAGTGGTTGCCAGCATACGTAGGCCAATAACTCAATTGGGTATTGAGGTCATGGTGGAAATCACCTTTCCAAGGTGGCAACTTGCCGTTGTCCGCTGTCCAGACACTTTGGAGAGAAATTGGCGGTGCCCCTTGTCTTGCAGCAGCACCAAGTTTGTACATATCCATGTAATATTGCTGCTGTAAAAGTGTATCCGGAAGGGTAATGGCCGAAGCATTCCAGAAGTTGTTCCACCAGGTAAAATGATCCTTTTCGTACTCCTCAATTCCTTTCCTAAATGAATTATCCGTGACTTCGGAAGCTAAAACAGAGCTGTTTTGACTATTTTTCTTAGAACTGATACTCCAACTTCCTTCTAATTGATCTCCGGTTTTCTTCCACCTGGTATTCACCTGAAATTGAAACCCATCCCATCCTTCTTGGTCATAAGTAATGGAATTTTCATGTTTTGCTATTTTCCCCGTAGAATAGCCTAGCCTACGCAGATCCTGTCCGCTGACCGGATTAAGCGCTTCTGTGGAACCAGCGCCCACGTAAGGAGGTGGAACAACTTTAGGTAACAGGTCCGTATTTAGATTTTCAAAACGATACCAACCGATAGGTTCTGTGGCGTGCACGAAGGTCCGTAAAATGGTACCGTTTTTCCATTGGATGACGCAGACAGCTTTTTGGAGATCTAATTTTACGGATTCTACTTCCCCCAATCCTGAAATATCAAACTCAAGAGCGGCACCTGGGATTTTGGAAGGTCCTGCAAGGGTATCATAGGGAACATCGAACTGTCGTTGAACATCATCGTATTGCTTCCCTTCCCATTGATTTACCACCCAATTGAAATCATATTTTTCAAATTCAAGGTTTTCCATTTGTCTCAAATCCCAAAGATCAGCCCGATCAAGTGAAAATCTCAATTTCCCTTCCTTTTGCCAGACCAATGCACCCAGTGTGGCATTTCCTAAGGGAATACCTTCATCCCAAGTCTGGGCCAATTCAAGGAAGGAACGCTCCATATAATAAAGTCGGAGTTGCTCTTGCGGCTTTTCTTGACAGCCGAACATAAAAAGCAAAAAGAATAGGGCGGATGAAAGGCTAAAGCGAAGTAGTTTGTTGAATTCCATTACTTTTCAGGTTGATAGGATGGGTTTGGATATGGTAATTGTACATCCATTTCTCCGATCCAGTTTTGTAATTTTTTGTTCAATTGATTTTTTTTCTTTGGCAATTTCAGGCTTAGGTCGGAAACTTCTTCATTATCGCTTTTTACATTGAATAATTCTACACTATCCGTTTCAAAGGAATAGATAAGCTTAAAGTCTCCGTCTCTGATTGCAGCAGAAGGACGGCCTCCAAGTCCGCCACTGTAATGGGGAAAATACCAAAATAAAGGCCTCTTATCCATACTTTTCCCAGTCAGCAAGGGTTTCAGGCTGATCCCGTCTCGGTGCTGTTCTGGCAATGGCTTTAAGCCTGCAATAGCTAGAAAAGTGGGATAAAAATCGGTTCCTATCACCGGGACTTCGCTTGTGCTTCCCGCTTTGATGTTTCCAGGCCAACGGAATATCAGCGGAACACGGATACCCCCTTCATCCAAATAACCTTTACCCGTTCTGAGGGGTGCATTGGAAGTGGGTATCTGATCGGCCAGATTGCTGGTAGCCATTCCCCCATTATCAGATGTGAAAATAACCAAGGTGTTCCGTTCAAGCCCGGTTTGGGAAAGAAATCCCATAAGACGTCCAATATTTTCATCCAAACTTTCCACCATGGCTGCATACTGCGGATTGTCTTGGTGGTATTTTATGTAAGTCTGGTCTTGTTGGCTAAATCCCTCACCATCAAGTCGTATTTGGTTAAGCTTTTTCTGGTATTTTTCAACCTTTTCTGCCTTTCCTTGCAGGGGCAAATGAACAGTATAAAAAGAGAGAAAGGCAAAAAACGGTTGCTCTCTTTTCTGTGCCATATACTTTATGGTTTCATCCGTAAGTCGATCAGTAAGATACTCTCCTTCCGGCCCGTCAGTTAATTGAGGATTATCATAGGGCGAAAAATATCCACCTGCAGGATGTCCGGTATGATTCCCGCCTATGTTAATCTCAAACCCATGATTTTCGGGATGATCTTTCTCTTTTTCACCCAAGTGCCATTTTCCTGCAAAAAAAGTGCTGTACCCTGCAGATCTCAATGCTTCTGCAATCGTTGTTTCATTGGGATCCAAAAATAGCTCAAATGGGTGGGAAGCCAGTTTTTGGTCTGAATGGGGGCCGTAGTGGCGGTTGCCAGGTATGTAGTCCGTCAGGTTCAATCTGGCAGGATATTTTCCGGTCATAATGGCCGCTCTCGACGGAGAGCAAATGGGGCTGGCAGCATAGGCATTGGTAAAGTTCATTCCTTCTGAAGCCAGTTTATCGACATTGGGGGTTTCGTAAAAGCGGCTTCCGGAATACCCAAGATCATGATATCCCAAATCATCTACAAGAATAAAAAGGATGTTTGGAGGCTCATCTCCTTTGGTCTGCGCATGAATTACTTCAGGGAGCAGCGACAAAAGGAAAATGAATCGGAGCAAGTGTGAAACCATGTTACTTTGAAGGATCAATTTTATAGACAGACATGGATTTTAGCAGTGGTTCACCTATAGATGACAAGGCCACAAATCGAATTCGTTTGGTATGTATCGGATCAATTGGCACGATATGCTTATGGCCAATAGATGAACCGGTATAAACGGCTGTCCATTTTCCGTTTATTTCAGCCTCCAGTTTAAACTCCCGCACCCGCTCACCTTTCGAAATATCTTCTTGTAAAACAATGTGGTTAATAGACTGTGATTCATCGAGGACCAAGGGAATACTGATTCCCTTACCCGAAACCCGAGCTATAGGAGCTGAAAAACGACGGTTTATTTCATCACCAAATTCTTTAAGCCGTTTTACATCAGGTTCTGGCACCAGGCCTTCGGCATTGGGCGTCACGCCTAGAATTAATGTCGTATTGTGCCCAACAGATTTGTAATACATTTCCACCAAGTTTTCCAGCGGATAAATAATATGTGTACGATTTGGTTCCCAAAACCAGTCGTGCCCACCAAAACCCCGTAGCGGAGCATCGCTCATGGCAGGCATGTAATAGGTTCCGTCTGGATCTCCTGTTTTTAAAAGCTGAAAATTGTTGGCGTTAATTTCCTTTTTAGCAGTTTCACCTGCACCTATCGCTTTGTAGGGAAAGGTACCCCAACTTGGGTAGGGTATCGTACCGGTTTCGCTACCTCCCCAACGAATATCCGCCCGTTGAAGGTTATGGTAGAAAATACTGTTTGGTTGATATTTCTCAAAAATAGAGAGTACATCTGGACCACCTTGTTCAGGGCCATGTGCTCCGCCATCAAACCAGACCATCGCCCAGTCTCCATAGTTGGTAAAGATTTCCTCAACGATCCTTTCAATCATTCCATTATAGTGCCGTTGCCTATTGCGTCCAAATTCGTTTTCGCCCTGTACTTTAAAGTCATGCACGCCATAAAAAGCATTCCAACGGGTTCCTATATATACGGCCGGAAGTATATCGTATTTTTCGCACGATGCTTTGAAATCCCGAAGGATATCTCCTTTGCCATCCTGCCAATTCAAGGCTTTCATGGAATAAGGAGTTACGTTGCTTTGATGAAAAAAGAATCCGGTCTCGTGGCTAACGGTAAAAATGGCAATTTTAAATCCGGCATCTTTTAGAGAACTAATCCACTGATCCATATTATATTTTTGTGGATTGAATGCGTTGTAATCTTCGACGGGAGTGATTCTTGCTTTACTCTGTACATAGAATTCACCATCAAAAACATGCATGTCCCAGCAAACCAATGCGGCCAATTCAGCATTTTGCCATTGCAATTGTGCGGGAGTTGGAATGGGGACTTGTTGCTGTGCACGAATATTTAAATTCAGGGCAAAAACTAAACTCACGGATAGCAAAGTCCTTTTGTTCAATACCTGAACGTAGTATTTTAAAAATAGCAACATATTATTTCAATTAATTTGATCTTTTAGTTTCTTCCATACCAATACTGCAATGGCTTTGTAGCCATCTTTATTTGGGTGTACCCCATCATTTTCGGTAAATAGTTCCGGCCTATGATCCAAAGGCTCATTGAGATCAAAAAAATGCACATTCTTCTCCTTTGCAACCATTTTTATCATACCAATAAGTTCTTGAAGTCTCGGTTTACGGACTGTCAGTCCTGCTATCCTTTCGCTATTGAGGCCTGGGGTTTCCAATACCATGGGTGTCGGTGCAGCTATAAAGATTTGTGGGTTTGATGGCAATGCTGATAATTCGTCGATAAGGTCAAGGTAATCCTTTTCGAATTCATCCTTGTACTCCCAGCATTTTCTGTCACCGCAAGAACCCAACCCGCAGGTATCGTTTGTGCCAAGACTGATGATGATTATATCCGGATTTGCTGCCTTTATTTTTGGCAATTCATTCCAAACCGTCGGTATTCCTTTTCTGATTAGAGTTAAACTCCCCACGCCAAAATTTTCTACAGCATAATTTTTTCCCAAAAGCAATTGTAATTGGGCCGGATAAGAATGTTTGTCCGGATCATCCAATCGTGCGCCAAAAGTGATGCTGTCCCCGACACAGGCCACTTTAATTTTTTTCTCGAAAGTATAACCCGAAATAGCAAAAACCATGATCAATATGGAGGTGCAAAAGACAAAGAGTTTGATGTATTTTTCTATCCCTTGCATAGTGCTAATCTTCCACATGATAAATTTTAAAATTTTTGATTTGCGGTTCTCCCATTGATTCAGAGATTTTAAGCCTGACAGCATTAACTTCCAATATATCAAACTTATGGATAAACTTATGTCCTATAACTGTTCCTTCAAAAATGAATTGCCAGCCATTCTTGGTTTTGGCCTCCAAAACAAATTTCCTAATCCTTTCCCCTACCGCTATATCTTCCTGTAAAACGATCTGATTGACCTTGGTCTTTTTATTTAACTTGATTGTAAGTTCTTGGCCAAGTCCCGAAGTTTCTGCCAAAGGTGAACTAAACCTTCTCTTTATTTCATCCCCCCATTCCTTTAAACGCTGCACATCGGGTTGGGGCAGCAAGCCTTCAGCATTCGGTGTAAGGCCCATAATGAGTGTAGTATTGTGGCCGACACTATTGTAATACATGTTCATAAGTTTCTCCAATGGAAAGATATGCTTCTCATCATCAGGTTCCCAAAACCACTCGTGCCCGCCATTATATCCCCGCAAAGGGGCATCACTCATGGCCGGCATGAAATAGTTGCCATTTGGATCTCCCTCCTTGAGCAGTTGAAAATCGTCTTTAAAAACAACCTCTTGATTGGTTGCATGGGAATAAGGAAATGGATAGGTACCCCAACTCGGATAAGGGACCGTTCCCGATTCACTTCCGCCCCAACGGATATCGGCGCGTTGGGTATTGTGGTAGAAAATTCCGTTGGGCTGGTGTTTTTCAAAAACTGAAAGGACGTCCGGCCCGCCCTTTTCCGGACCATGTGCACCCCCATCAAACCAGACAATCGCCAGATCTCCATAATTGGAACAAAGCTCCCGAACCATCTCCTCGCACATTTTATTGTAATGCGCCTGTCTGTTTTTGGCAAATTCGTTATCTCCCTGAACCTTAAAATCATGTACACCAAAAAAGGAATTCCAGCGGATCCCAATATAAATCCCTGGTTGGACTCCATATTTATGACAGGAATTCACAAAGTCTCTGACAATATCCCCTTTCCCTTCCTGCCATTTCACTGCTTTCAGTGAATAGGGATTAACCTCACTTTGGTACAGCGCAAAACCTGTTTCATGGGTGGCGGTCAAAATAGCAATCTTAAATCCCGCATCCTTGGCCGCTTTTACCCATTGATCGGTATCCAGATTAGTAGGGTTAAAAATATTATACTCCGCTATTGGGGTGATTCTGTTTTTTGCTTGGTTGTAGGCCTCCCCGTCAAAAACATGGAGATCGTAATGGAATACCGCCACTAGTTCTGCATTTTGCCATTCTAGCTGGGCTTGGGTTGGAATCGGGACTTCTGCCTGCCCCCAACTTTTTAATCCATATCCTAAAAAACATAGTATTAAAAGTATTTTAAATTTCGCAATTCTATTTCTTGGCATATACTTTAATTCAATTTGATTCATGGTGTCAAATAAAGTCTGCTGTCATATGCAGTGAAAATAGGGTGAGTTGGATTAGTGAATACCCAATTTTATTTGGAGATTAATTCAAATCGGACCAAATAACATTCATGGTTGTTGGAAACCATGGAAATACCCCATTTTAACCCTTCGCCTATAACGACAGGATTGGTTAAATCAGGACGATAGGCTCCCGGCGCAACGGCCCGTTCTTTTGCTTTCGCATTAAGTTTGTCTGACATAAAATCAATTCCGTCCGGGGCGTACTCAAATGTTTCGGATAGAGAGGCGAAGGCACCAACTCCAGTACCTTGTGGCCAGATTAATACTTCATGGCTTTTTTCCAGGATTTCTTTTTCAAATTTCGTGTACGGGCCTTCAGGATTTTTTGAATAGGCAACGCCCATACAGGTATGTGCCGGTCCACCGCTTCCTCCAAGTAAAGATCGGCCTTTGTAATACATCCAATATAATCCATTTCGGTAAAGTAAAGAAGCATCATCGACCCTGTAACTGTCGAACTTTTCGGGCTCTACACTTACTTTCAGTATGGGTTCCTGACTTATTCGCGAAAAAGGACCAATAGGTGAATCGGATACAGCTACTCCAATAGCTGTAATATCGCTGATATTATTATTTTCAAATTCACCGTTGGCGTTTCCTGGTGTTGGTTTGACCCCAGTGTAGTATAAGTAGTATTTACCTTCGGCAAAAATGATATTAGGTGTAAAAACTGCCTGTGAATCCCATTTGCCATTTTCACCTACGTCCAACATTTGTCCAACCTCCGTCCAGGTAAATCCCGCATCCTCAGATTTGGCACACCAAATGCTTGCTCCCCAGTATCCGGCACCCCAGTATCTCGGTTCAGCGTCTGGTACTTTGGTATAATACACATAATAAGTCTGACCTACTTTCATCACATCACTGGGATCTCGGCGTGTGATGCCTTGTTCGTAGCCGATGCCTGATATTTTCGTGAAAATAAATTCACCACCTCTAAAGCCGATATTTGCTTCTTGGGCAAATATCGAATTGGTGGAAAGGAGAAAAAGGAGTAGTAAAGGTTTATAATATGTTTTTTTCATTTTACAACTCGCTTAAATTAAGACTCTTTGGTTTGCATCTTTCATAAGGAAAATTAGTAATAGAAAGAGGTAAAGAATAAATTTTTAAAATCATATCTACTGGAATTTGAAAATATAGCTAATAGGTGCTTTATCTCCAAACCAGTTATACCCAGTGCGACATATTAGAAACAAGGCTTTGTAACTTCAATCAATGGTTGTGGTCGCTCGAATTTGATTTTATCACCGGCATGGTAGCTGACCGTGTTTTCTAACTTTTAATGTTTGCTTATTTTATATAGAAAATTTGAAAATTCATGGCAGTCCATCCTATTTGTAAGCTTAATTGGAATTGTGTAAATTATCCACATCCAAGAGAATACCTGTACAGCGAAAAACCTCTTGTATAGAATAGTGGATTTTTAAAGACTGGGATAGACCAAAATATGGAAGATAATTCAAAATCAAAGGAGAGCAAGAAGGACGATGCAGAATTGGCATTTGAAAAATTCAAATTCAAAGTAGAAATCGCCAAATGGTTTATTGGGAGTGTTACACTTGTGGTGATTTCCATGATTATTGAATGGGGTTTTAAGGACAGGGCTGCCGGAATCAACGAAATAAAGGAATATGACAAATACGCAACAGAGTTGATTATCCTTAACAATGACCCGGTCAAAAAAAGAATGTTGGCCCAGTATTTCTCTATGGTAACCCCTTCTGAAAAACTGAGGGAAGGTTGGGAGGCATATTACAAAGTGGTAGATAAAGAATACCGGGAATTTTTAAAACAGGATTCTTTGGCCCAAATTCGGTTGACAGAATTACAACAAGATACTTTAGGTACCAAAAATATTATAGCGGAAAGGGAATTGGAATTGATCAGCGGACAACTTCTGGAAAACCAAAGGATTAAAAACCAACCCATCATTTTACCGGACAAGCAATCCGTTCAACCGATTCTTTATATTCAGATTGGTGATAACTCCAACCGTTCGAAAGCAAATGCTTTAAGATCAAAAATTTCGGGCATAGGCATTCAGGCACCTGGAATAGAACTTGTGGAAAGCGCCAAAAACCTCTCATCCAATGAAATCAGGTATTATTGGGAAAACGATGCCATTTTTGCAAATTCCTTACAAATCTTGCTGGATGGAGAGGGAATTCAAACCAATATCAAGTTTATTCCTACCTATAAAAGTAAAACCAAGGAAGGGACTTTGGAATTATGGCTGAAATAAAACAAAACGGGTCTCCAAAATCAGAAATACTTCAGTCCAAACTTTTTGTTAAATCCAATTTTTAGGATTTGGCTGAAAGCCAATAATTTTAGAAATTGCTGCAATGAAGGACAAAATCTGCCTTATTACAGGGGCCAATTCGGGAATTGGATTTGAAACAGCTAAGAGCCTCTGCGCAAAAGGCGCCCATGTTCTTTTTTGGTGCCGCTCGGAAGAAAAAGCAAAGCAGGCCTTGGCCAAAATCAAAGCGGAATACCCCGACGCCAAGGCGGATATTATTATTTCCGACCTTTCCTCTCAGAAAGAAATCAGAAAAACCTGTTCCGAGATTTTAGAGAAATATACTCATCTGGATGTTCTTATCAACAATGCCGGGAGTTGGTTTTCTGATTTTAAGTTGACACCTGAAGGAATTGAAGGACAATGGGCCATCAATCACCTTGCCCCTTTCCTCTTGACCCATCTGATGCTGCCTGCATTGCAAAAATCTGCCGATCCGAGGGTTATAACAGTCAGTTCAGATTCCCATTATCACGGCAATATCCATTTCAACGATGTCAATCTTACCCAAAATTATCATGGGATCAGGGCTTATGCCCAATCCAAATTAGCAAATGTACTTTTCACCCAAGAGTTTGAAAGGAGAAAAGGCAAGCTACCCGTCACGATATGTGCCGTACAGCCTGGCTTGGTCAAAACGGATATAGGGTTGAAGAATACCATTTCTTTCCATGGACTCATGTGGAAAATCAGAAGATTGGGTGGTGTATCCCCAAAAAAAGGTGCGGAAACTTCCGTTTATCTTGCCTCAGAAGCAGGCGTTAAGGGAATCAGTGGAAAATATTGGGACAGGTGCAAACCCAAAAAACCTTCAAAAAAAACAGAAAACCTATCTGATGCTGCAAACCTTTGGGAATTGAGTATGGATATGTGTGGCATTCAAAATTATTTCGGCCAATAATCCATTTTCTAAGAGATCAATGGTCCCTGTAAACCCGAAACACCCTTTCCAACATTTTCATTTTCAATGTGGTGGGAAAGAATTTCATCAGCTTTACAATGGTCCAGCTCACTTTTCCAGGAACTATCACCCCTTTTCCTTGAAGTAAATTTTTAATCCCTATTTTGGCAACTTCTTCAGGCATCAACATGATCAATTTGGCGCGCTTTCCATGAGAATTGATCCTTTTCAGTCCGTCGGGATTAGTGAGTACAGGACCGGGACAAACTACCGAAACCTTGACATTACTCCTCGCCAATTCTTCCCTTAGTGCAAGGGAGAAAGCATAAATGAAATTCTTTGTCCCTGTATAAACACTTTTGTAAGGCAATGGTAAGGTAGCCTCCATACTGCTCATATTCAGAATATAAGCTGAAGAGCCTTCCTTCAACATGGGTAAAAAATAATAGGTCATCATCGTCATGACCTGATTGTTCAAATTCAACATCTGAAGGTAAAAGTCGGACGAAATATTTTCAAATCTTCCGCCTGCACCCATGCCAACATTGTTGATCAGGATATTGACTTTAATGTTTTGTTGCAGACAGTATTGGTAAAGGGCTTGTACAGCAGAAGGTTCGGTGAGATCAATCCCATAGGTAAGCACTTCCACAGGATATTTGGCACAAATATCTTCTTTTGTTTCCTCTAATCGGGGCTCCTGAAGGGCTACCAGTAAAAGGTTCATTCCCTTGGAAGCACATTCAAATGCAAATGCCCTTCCTATACCCATGCTAGCTCCGGTAATCAATGTAAAATTTCTATTTCCATACATATCATAAAAATAACCATTCGGGGCAAAAGTCCAAGAATCTATAATTCCGAACAATCATAAATTCCAAATAACTAAATGAAATTTTCAACAGTTCTTTTAATAATAAAGCCATTCAGCAAAAAATCTCAGGATGGGTAAACAAAGCCCTGTTTATTTGCTTTGGAATTCATAGGTCAACTCTTGTACCTATGCTTAATTAAACCAAACCAATGAAGTACCTATTCCTTTTTCTTTTTTTAGCAGGAATCACAACCCACAGTTTAGCCCAGTCATATTCGATCAGAGGAAATGTTTTGGAAGAAGGCAAAAGGGAAATTCTTCCGTTTGTAAATATCCTTTTGCTATCCCCTATGGATTCCTCACAGGTAGTCGGTACGGTTTCCGATGGAAACGGTCAATTTGAATTTACCAAGGTCTCAGAAGGAGATTACATCCTTAAAGTCCAGTATTTGGGGTTTCAGAATTTTTTCAGAATTATTGAGATCAGGTCTGATATTGATTTGGGCAATATCTTTATTCAGGAAGAGGCCACGGACCTCTCTGAGGTGATTGTGGAAGCAAGGAGGTCTACAGGAACACAGAAAGGTGATACCACCATGTTCAATGCAGATGCTTTCAAGACCATGAAAGATGCGAGTGCCCAGACACTTTTGGAAAAGCTTCCCGGTGTCAATTCAGAAAATGGGATTTTGCAGGCACAGGGAGAAAACATCGCACAGATATTAGTGGACGGCAAACCCTATTTCGGAAACGATGTGAGAACAGCCCTTCAAAACCTGCCTGCTGAAGTCATTCAGAGTATCGAGATTTTTGATCAAAAAAGTGAAAAATCCCAACTAAGCGGATTTGACGATGGAGAACGCTTGAAAACCATCAATATCATTACCAAGCCCAATCGGAGAAAAGGACAGTTTGGTAAAGCAACAGCAGGTTATGGAACAGATGAGCGGTATCTGGCGGGATCAAGTGTCAATATTTTTGATGAAGATCAACGGATTACAATAACAGGCCTAAGCAACAACATCAATATCCAAAACTATTCCAGTGACCCCAATATACAAAGTGAAGGCAACCAACAGGAAGGGATTATCACAACCAATATCCTGGGATTGAATTATTCTGATTTATGGGGGAAAAAAATCAAAATCACAGGGAGCTACCTCTACACTAAAAAGAAGAATGTCGGTATTGTAGATAGGTTCAGGGATTTTGTGACAACAGATGAATCCAACAAATTCTACAATGAAACAAGCAGAGATGTCCGGGTAAACAACCAGCATCAGGCTGACCTGAGGTTGGAATACAATCCGAATGAAAAAAACAGATTCTTATATATTCCCAGATTTTCAGCAAGATTCGAAACCGAAAACTCAGGTTTTTTTGGACAGACGGATGATGGTATCAATCCTATCAATGCGGTAGAAAACATCAAGAATGGATATTACCAGGACTACGACTTGTTCAACAGGTTCTTTTACAGTCACAAATTCAATAAGCCCGGAAGAACAATCTCTGCCAGGACGATATTTGCAAAAGGCTGGAACAATGATGAATCCGATAGAAAAGCCATAAATACTTTCTATGACGAAGCGGGAGCGCGGGAAGAAATCCTCGATCAGCGAACAACCCGCGAAAGATATGGAAACAGATGGAGTACCAATGTGTCTTATACCGAACCCATCGGCCAAAAAGGACAAATGGAAATTGAATATGAAATAGGAAACAGGGCCAATGATTCCGATCAGTTGATTTTTAATGTGGAAGATGGTGATTTTGAAAATGGCATTTTATTCTTGGACACAGCATTGAGCAACTCCTTTGTAAGCAAATACCTCACGCAGGAGTTTGAATTGGGGTACCAGTTCATAAACGAAAAATACAAGATCCAAGCAGAATTGGAGTACCAGGATGCCAGACTCAATAACAGCCAGAAGTTTCCAAATCCTGACCAGCTGAACAGGGTTTTTCAGAATTTGTTGCCAACGGTACGGATGGAATATAAGTTTTCTCCAAATACCAACATTCAGTTGGACTATGACACTTATACCAACGAACCACAGATTTCGCAACTACAGGCAGTCATCAACAATACCAATCCACTTCAGCTAAGAACAGGCAATCCTGCATTGGATCAGTCTTATACAAATCAGCTACGGATGAGATTCAGAAGCAATAATCCTGATACAGATAACAATTGGTTTTTATTTGCCCAAACCCGGCTAGTGGATAATTTCATCTCAAACAGTACTCTGATTGCCAGTGAGCCTACTGAAATTCAGGATGGAATTATCCTGGAAACAGGTTCACAATTGAACAAACCTGTCAATCTCGACGGCTTTAAGGAATTCAGGTCATGGCTGAGTTATGGTTTGCCTTTGGGATTTATCAAATCCAATTTTAATATCAATGCAGGTGCCGGTTACACCCAAAGACCCGGACAGGTCAATGATCAGATCGGATTCAACAATTCCACCCGGCTTAGTACCGGTTTCTCACTCAACAGCAGCATCAGTGATCAGCTTGATTTCAACATCTGGTCCAGATCCTCCTTCAATGATGTGAAAAATACCTTAAACCCAAACCTGAACGATGACTTTTTCCAGCAGAGATTCAGAGTCAACTTCAACTGGATTATTTGGGAAGGAATAATCTACCGCTTAGATCTCAATCATCAGATCAATGCAGGACTTTCCGAGGGTTTTGATGCCAATTTTTCACTCGTCAATATGAGTGTCGGTAAAAAACTTTTCAATAACCAAAGGGGCGAAATCAGTCTGATGGTATATGACCTACTAGGTCAGAATGCCAATGTCAGACGAAATATTACAGAAACCTTTATCGAGGACGTTCAGACCAATGTATTACAGCGATATGTAATGCTGAGTTTCACCTATAACCTGAGAAGATTCAGTAAAGGAATGGACGAAAAGGATTATTCAGAGATGTATTCGGTGGATTAATGTAGAATCCTTTTGACAATTTTGGCTTTTTCTTTATTTAAATGATGAAGAAATGCCAAAGGTACAGGCAAATGCTTTTTATCCTTTAACCAGATCAGACTCCACATCGTAGTGATGGGCAATCCTTTCATCGGTATGATCTTAAGTTTTTTGTTAGCCAGTTCATTTTTGATTCCTATCAGAGGCATAATGGAATAACCCAGGCCTGCCATGACCGCTTGCTTGACGGCTTCGTTGGAGGTAAGTTCCATTTTTTTACCATAGGTTATATTATTCCGTTCGATAAACTTTTCCATGGTTTGACGTGTTCCAGAGCCTTTTTCCCTAAAAATCAAAGGTAGATCCCTGAATAATCCTTCCTCAACAGCCTCCTCATTAAATCCGGATTGGGGATTGCCCACCAAAAAAAGGTTGTTTTCCAATAAATCCAGTTTCTCAAAATTCAGGGAAGTAGGCAAAAGAGAAACAAGAGCAAAATCCACCTCATTGTTTTCAAGGCTTTTTATTACCCGGCTTTTGTTGGTGACATCCATAATCAGCTCAATTGCAGAATGCTCCTTCATAAAATCAGCTAAAAAATAGGGCATGACATACTTTCCCGTGGAGACAACAGAGATTCTTAAACGGCCTGTCAATAACCCTTTAAATGCCATTGTCTTGTAATTGATGGCATTTACCTGATGGATGATATTTTCTGCTGAAACTGCCACCTCATGACCAAAATCGGTGATATGAATCTTTCTTCCGATCACTTCAGTAAGTGGGATATCAAACTGTTCCTGAAAGTTTTTTAACTGAATAGAAACTGCCGGTTGGGTCAGGTGAAGCTCTTCTGCAGCTTTGGTCACACTTCCTGTCTGTACGATTTTAAGGAAAACCTGTAATTGATTCAAAGTATAATTCATAAATAAATTTAATCTATAACATTATAAAGTTAAATAAAAATTTATGAATCAAATAAAACAAATTTGTGTCGTAAAACAAAAAAGAAAAAAATAATTATGATAAAGACCAGATCAAATTTCAGTGAATTGAATGAAAGCAGTGCCAATACAAAAGATCACCAAGAGTTGGAGCTTATCAAAGGTGAGTTTTCTCCGGAAGATGCCCGTGATATTCTGCTGCAGCTATTTACTGATAAAATCAACTACCATCAGGCCAGGAATCTGAGCAGTTTGGAAAGATTTGGGAAAAAGAATGATATCTCGGTCAGACGACTGCCCGAACTGAAGCAACAGATTCAAAAAATCAATGATCTTTTTCTGAACGCTGATCTCTCCGGTGCTACCATCAAGATTCAAGCAACCGTAAATATTGAGATTACAGAATAAGTGATTGAACTTGGTAGTTATTCTAAAAAGACCCATATGTGGGTCCCTATAATAATATTTCTCAGATATGAATCTTGACTTATTGCTGGAAAATCTTACCAATCCTGCTTTATTATTTTTTGTCTTAGGCCTGATTGCAGTTTTTTTGAAAAGTGATCTGGAAATTCCCTCCAATTCTTCAAAATTCATTTCTCTCTATTTATTGTTTGCCATTGGCTTTAAAGGGGGGCAGGAACTTGCCCATGAGGTCTTCTCTTGGGAAATCGTTTGGACGATTCTTTTTGGAATTGGAATATCGCTCCTTATACCATTATATACTTTCTTTATCTTAAAGAAAAAGCTGAATATTTATGATTCCGGTGCTGTAGCAGCTGCATATGGCTCTATTTCAGCGGTTACTTTTGTGACTGCTGTTTCTTACCTGGAAATGCAACAATTGACACTTCATGGTCATATGGTGGCCATTATGGCCCTGATGGAAGCACCTGCCATTGTAATAGGCCTGATATTAATTTCTTCCTATGACAAAATGAATGCGGGCACTGAACCGGTAAAAAAACGAAAAGTGATCAAACATTCCTTTACCAATGGCAGCGTGCTTTTGATTTTGGGGAGTTTGCTCATAGGTTTTCTGGCATCAGATGCCCAAGCAGAGGGAATCAAGCCTTTTACCAATGATATTTTCAAGGGCTTCCTGGCCATATTTCTTTTGGATATGGGCATCACAAGCGGTAAAAAACTCAAATCCTTCTTCTCCTACGGCTGGTTTCCTATGATATTTGCAATCGTCATTCCCCTTTTCAATGGATGCGTGGTGGCTGTATTGAGTTCAGCGGTAACAGATGATATTTCCAATCGTTTTATTCTGGCCATTCTTTCGGCAAGTGCCTCCTATATCGCCGTTCCAGCCGCCATGAAGATGACCGTACCCAAATCCAATCCCGGACTCTACCTGCCCATGGCATTAGCCGTCACCTTTCCCATCAATATCACTATTGGAATGCCATTGTATTTTTATTTGGTTTCGTAACTAGTGCTATGTTAAGTATCTTTCCCGCAGAGACGCAAAGTCGCAAAGAAGGGAAACTTGAAACTTTTTGAGATGATGATAACCTGCTTTTTCGATTTCAGAAAGTCCCTAAGATATTTTTTAATTCCCTTTTATACGCTGCGCTATCAGTCATTCCAATATGCCCCACCCCTTCAAGGATAATCAGATCTACCTTGGAATTAAATTCTTCTTTAAGTCTCAAGGAAGATTTATAAGGGATGACTTCATCTTGATTTCCATGAAAAATGGTAATGGGCATGGTGCAGTTTTCTAAGTACTTATTATTGGCAAATTTATACCTTAAAATAAAGGACGGAAGAAATGGGAACAATTGGCCCGCAAGATCAGTCAGGCTGAAATAAGGTGCCTGTAAAATCAACCGTTTAGGAT
>CAZLJT010000035.1:0-955 GCA_964559905.1 uncultured Aquiflexum sp. | reverse complement strand
ATTTATACCTGATGTAGATAAAAAATCAAACCCCTTGTACTGTCCGCCCTGAATAAAAGACCATGAAGCAATTTTCCATCCGCCGTTTCGAAATTCCGCTCTTCAAATTTTTGCCTAAAATCGAATTGGTGTTTTTTGTCCAAGGTTTCAGGAAAAAATATCAGTTTTTCCTGGAAGTAGTAAAATGCAAGACATACAATAAAGTATATCCCTACAATTACAAAAATGAAGTATAGAAGTTTTCCTATCATTTTTTTTAATTATTTCTTGCCAAGTAACGGACATACGGATATGCTTAAAGCTTACTACTACTTTCTGAAAGATACTGATTTCCTATTTACGCTGGTTTTGTTGTTCTGAAAAAAATGCTGGGTAAAAGGTATGAGGTCAAATCAGTTTTTTTATTTCATTCATGATAACCACCACTGATTTGGTTTCCATTTTGGAAAAAGCAAACCACCGCTTCCCCAAGTCTTTGAGGGAAGCACCTAAATGATACACCTCTTTGTTATCTATAATCAAAAATCGGTCGTGGCTTTGGGTAAAGATTTTTCATTAAATTGCACCGTGCTGAGTGGTATGTTCCAAAATGGAACTAACCACTTTTTCATCAAGCACCCCTGATTTAAAAATATTCCCTAAATGCTTGGTAATGGCAGGGCGTTGTGTGCCAAACAATTCGGCTATTTGTTGTTGAGTTAGCCAAATAGTTTCCGCTTTTTCATCAATCCGTACCTCAATATGTTGAGAAAGCTTATCAGGTTGATATAAAATAATTTCATCCCTCATGTCAATTCCTTCATTTCGTTGCTAATACCTTCCACCGGCTTCGACTTCAATTTAGAAAATGTAAAACACTTCTTACTAAGTTGAGTGGTATGTGCAAAAAATGCACTAACCACTTTTTCGTCTAATTCCTGTTCCTTGAATATGTTTTTGAAATGTTTGGTTATGA
>CAZLJT010000034.1:0-20258 GCA_964559905.1 uncultured Aquiflexum sp. | reverse complement strand
TAGCAGGTGCAGGTGGTCAGGTTTGGCATGTACAGTTCAATCAGATCTTCACAGCTGCACAGATAGAGGCGCTTGAGGTAGGTCAGGATTATATTGCCAAATTTGATGCCAGGTCATCTGTTGCCAGCAGGTCTTTGCGCCTTTACTTCGGTGAAGACGGAGGAGGTTTTGCAGGTGTAAGTGTCACTGATCATACTCTGAACACTGAAATGCAGACCATTGAAGTTCCATTCAACTTGGGCAACAAATACGGAGCAATGAAGTTTGGTTTCGAAATGGGATTGAGCAACGATCCGGTTTTTATCAGAAATGTTTCACTCACGAAAGTTGATGGTGGCGGTAATGGGGGTGGTGGAAACACCAATCTTGCGCTGCCTGTCACATTTGATGAGGACCTGGATTACGGACTGACTGATTTTGGTGGCAACGCTTCTGAGATAGTTGTCGATCCGACCAATGCGGCCAACAAAGTAGCCAAGTCTGTAAAAACAACCGCGGCAGAACTTTGGGCAGGTACCACGGTAGGAGGAACAGCAGGATTTGCAAGTGCAATTCCTTTTGCCAGCGGATCTACCAAAATGAGCCTTAGGGTATGGTCGCCAACAGCCGGGATTCCTGTAAGACTAAAAGTGGAAGCGTCCAATGACCCTACCATTAGTGTCGAGACCGAAGCGACGGTGACCGTTGCTTCTCAATGGCAGACACTCACCTTTGACTTTGCCAATCAGGCAGCAGGTACCGAAGCCATTAATTTCTCAAGAAGCTACAACAAGGCATCCGTGTTCTTCAATTTCGGAACAACGGGAGCCGTGGCTGGTGAGCAGACTTATTACTGGGATGATTTGGTATTTGGTTCGGACGATGATGGTGGAAGCGGTGGAAGTTCAGGACCTGTATTCCCTGTTACTTTTGAAGAGGATATTACCTGGACTGAGGTGATCACCAATTTTGACGGAGGTGAACTTACAGTAGTTGATAATCCGGATACCAATGGAAACTCAAGCGCCAAAGTGGGCAGAATGGTAAAAAATGCCGGACAGCCCTGGGGCGGTTCATTTATGATGATGGGTGAAAACATTGACCTTTCTACCAGTACACAATTTACAGTTGCCGTATGGGCACCGCGTGCCAATACCAAAATGCTGTTCAAGATAGAAAATGAAAATGACGGTGCTCAGGCCTTTGAACAGGAACTGACAATAGCCGAATCCAATCAATGGGTTGATGTCACCTTTGATATGGGCGGTGCCAACAGGGCATTCACTTACAAGAAGGTGGTTATGATATTTGATCTGGGCACAGTGGGTGACGGATCGGCAGGATTTACCTGGTATGTTGATAACATCCGTCAGGGTGAAGGAAATGGAAATGGAGGAGGAGAAGTTGGAGAAAACCTGATCATCAATGGGGACTTTGCCGCTGGTCTGAATTCATGGACACCGTTTATTGCGGATTTTGCAGGAGTAAGTGCAACGGTAGCAGCAACTGATGGTGAAGCTTCTATTACTGATATAGCAGGTGCAGGTGGTCAGGTTTGGCATGTACAGTTCAATCAGATCTTCACAGCCGCACAGCTCGATGCTCTGGAAGTAGGGCAGGATTATATTGCTAAATTTGATGCCAGGTCATCTGTTGCAGGCAGAGCATTGCGCCTTTACTTCGGTGAAGACGGCGGAGGTTTTGCCGCTGTAAGTGTTACAGACCATACTCTAGGCACTGAAATGCAAACCATTGAAGTTCCATTCAATCTGGGCAATAAATACGGAGCAATGAAATTTGGTTTCGAAATGGGATTAAGCAATGATCCGGTCTTTATCAGAAACGTCTCACTCACCAAAGTTGAGGGTGGCGGTGGAGGCACCAATCTGGAATTGCCAGTCACATTTGAGAATGCTGAATTGGATTACGGACTGACTGATTTCGGTGGCAACGCTTCTGAGATAGTTGTGGATCCGACCAATGCGGGCAACAAAGTGGCCAAATCTGTCAAGACAGTAGAGGCTGAGCTTTGGGCAGGAACAACAGTAGGGGGAACAGCAGGATTTGCCAGTGCGATTCCTTTTGCAGAAGGTGCTACCAAAATGAGCCTTAGGGTATGGTCGCCGACAGCAGGTATTCCTGTAAGACTAAAAGTGGAAGCTTCCAATGATCCGACTATCAGTGTAGAAACCGAAGCTACAGTAACCCTTGCAGGACAATGGGAGATTCTAACCTTTGACTTTGCTAATCAGGCTCCTGGCACAGAGGCCATTAATTTCTCAAGAAGCTACAACAAAGCATCCGTGTTCTTCAATTTCGGAACAACAGGAGCTGAAGCAGGGGAGCAAACCTATTACTGGGATGACATGGTTTTTGGAGAGTTAGTTGTAGAGGAACAAGTAATTACCTTCCCTGAGATAGAAGATAAAACTTTAGGAGATGAGCCATTTGCCTTAAATGCAAGCACGACTTCTGGTTTGGAAATAACTTATAGTTCTGACAATGACAATGTGTCTATTTCAGGAGGTATAGCTACTTTGGTAGCTCCAGGCAGAACCTCAATCACTGCAAGCCAATCAGGTAATCTTGAGTTTTTACCGGCAGCTCCGGTCAGCCATAGCTTCTGTATAAATCCTGCCAAGCCCGTTATTTCTGTAACAGGACAGGGTTCAGAAGAAGTTACTTTGACCTCAAGTTCAGCTTCAGGTAATCAATGGTTCCTTGATGGTGAATTGATTGCAGGTGCCACTGGCACTTCTATCGTGGTTTCAACTTTGGGAACTTACACTGTACAGGTTTCTATCGATGATTGCTTAAGTCAATTGTCTGAAGAAGTTACCTTGATAGTCAGCAGTGCCACATTCCAACAGATAAGGGAGCTTACAGCTTTCCCAAATCCAGTGGAAAGCTACCTTCTGGTAAGGGGTTTAAGTGGTCCTATAGGAAATTCAGAAATGATAGATATGGCGGGTCGTTCCACAACCATAGTATTTGAAGAGTTGGAGAATGGATATCAGGCTGATGTATCAAGACTATCTTCTGGAATCTATCTGTTAAGGTTACAGCAGGGAAATAAAAATTATTCACTGAAAATAATCAAGAAATAAAGTTGAAGTATTTAACTGCCCACCTTACTTAAATTCAATATTTAAAAAGAGGTGGGTGGTTAAAATTTTCATGATCTCACATTAAATCAAAAAAAGATGAAAAATATACATATTCAAAAAATCATCAAACCATTTATCTTCAGCTCTTTTCTGGCGTTTTCTCTTTTGTTTTCTTCTTGTGGTGAGGATCCTTCAGATCCACAACCAACCATACAGGAACAGACACGCTTGATTTTGGTGAGTTCTCCCTGGAAAATGACCAAAGTTACAGTAGATGGATTTGATCAAACCAATGTTTATAAGGATTTGGTTCTTACGTTTCTTAATACTGAATATACCGCAGTAAATGGAAAAGGAGTCTGGCCAGCAACTGGATTTTGGAACTTTGACAATACAGAAGCCACTGCAATTGTTAGAAGTGATGGAGTTCGGGTAGAAATACAAAATATTTCAGAATCGTCTCTTAGACTAAGTCTTGATTGGGATGAAACAACTTTCATTACAACTGGAAGGACTTTGTCTTTAGAAGGTCAACATGTTTTTGAATTTGGAAAATAGGGTTTAATTGTAACAGAAGCTGGAGATTTTTCTTCAGCTTCTTTTTTTTCCAAGAAGAAGATTTTTCTTTTTTTGCACATACCTATGCTTTGATGATATTTTTGATTAAATTAATGTCCAATTCGAATTTATTTCAGGATAATATTTTTTAAAATCCACCATCAAACAAAATAAATATGGGAACTGAAGAGCTTAAAACCGAAACTCCGAAAGGCAAATGGATAGGATCCAGCGTCAGTGAACGTGAAGGTCAGCAGTGGGATAAGAAAAAAGAAATGGACTTTACTTATACCAACATTGACAAATTCATCAGATTGAGCCTTGGAGAAAATGCCCATTTTAGCAATGCAATGTATTTGGGTGATTTTTCGATGAGCCTGGAAGAAGCACAATTAAAGAAATATGAATTTGTAGTTGAAAATCTTGGGATAAAAAAAGGTACTAGGGTACTTGACTTGGGATGTGGTTGGGGCGGTTGGCTCAAATATTTAAGAGATGTTGTAGGAGCGGAAGGAATAGGAGTAAACCTTTCTGACGGTCAGGTTCAAGCTTGTAGAGACAATGGTCTTACTGCTTATATCAAAGATGCGAGATTTGTAAAACCTGAAGATTTTGGCACTTTTGATGCCGTTACTGCTTTTGGGAGTTTTGAGCATGTAGCTTCTGTCAGAGATTATCTCAATGGCCAACAGGACGCTGTTTATGAGGACTATTTCAAACATGTCTATCATTTGTTGAAGGATGGGGGAAAATTTTATATGCAAAGTATGACCTTTGAAAAAAACATGATGCCATTTGAAGAAATAGACATCAATGCACCCAAAGACTCCAACCAATACATGATGGCCTTGCTGTTAAAGCATAATCCTGATTCTTGGGTTCCATATGGCTATGAACATATCGTCAGAACTGCAGAGCCCTATTTCAAAAACATTTACTACACTGATGGCAGATTGGATTATATCCATACTAACCGGGAGTGGACCAAACGATTCCACAGGTTTCAATTGAAAAAATACCTTTGGTTTGCTTCTTTGATTCCAAAATACCTGACTGATAAAGAATTCAGACATCAACTTGCTGTTTTGAGAGTACGTCCGAATAGAGTATGTTTTGAAAGAGAAATCATGGGACATGCAAGGTTGATTTTTGAGAAGAGGTAGATAAATGACCGATGACGGATGACCGGTGTTGCATAAGGACTGAAGACAGGAGACAGAAGACAAAAGAAGAAAGATGAGCAGAATGAATTGAAAGAGTTATTTTCATCAAATTTAACCCCACTTGATAGGCAGGTCATGTGGGGTTAAATTTTTGAAAAGCATGTTTCCTTAGGAGCCCGATGTGAATTGTAGGATAAGTTCTTATTGGATATTGGGCTCAGGAGGAAACGGGGTTCAGAACTGTTGTTTTTAGCTTTGCGTTAAGACATTATGCGGAGAAAATTATTTTCATTAGTCATCCTTTTTCTCATTCTGATCTTTCCAGCAATAGCACAGGAAATACAATTTGAATTAACAAAAGTAGAGGGTAAAACCCTTGAAAATTCCGGTTTTCAATTGGTAGAAGTAATAGATAACCAGGAAAATTCCGCTTCAATCGGCAGTATTTATAGCACTAATAATCAGGTATATAAGATAAAAATTAGAAATACAATTTCTCAGGGAATAAAAGACTTTTATAATAACTCACTTTCACAAAGTGAAACTGAAAGGGCTATACAGATGCGTGTTGTGGATTTTAAAATTTCAGAGAAACAACAAAACAGTAAGGTGGCATCGGGGGAATTGAAAATCAAATTCAGTTATTACATTAAAGGCTCTTTTGAACCTGTTCATTTGGTGGATTATGAAGCAGGAATTACTTACCAAAGATCCATTCACCGTACCGATTTGGTTAATCAAATATTAAGTAGGGGAGTCTCCAATTCCCTTATATTTTTCAATGAATGGATAAATAACAATGCTACCCAAAATCGAAAATTAGCAAAAAGTGTCAGGTTGGAAATAATTGAAAAATCCAGAAAGAGCGACCATGATACTGTTTTTTATGATTCCAATCGGCCGTTGAACTGGAATGATTTCCTTGACAAACCGAACCGTACCAGTAGCAACAATGCAGTGATTTTTACAAGTTTGGCTATGGAAGGAAATCCATATATGGAAGATGGAGTTTTGGTTTTACCCTTGGAAATTAAGGTTTATATGCTTCCCGGTTCTTCATGGGTAAGGAAAGAAGGCAAAAATGATTATTCATTGAATCATGAGCAAAGACATTTTGACGTCACTAGGATAGTAGGAAATAGATTGGTCAACAAGTTAAAAGCATTGGAGCTGAACCCTGAAAATTATGAGGCTGAAGTCAATGGTGCTTTTTTTGACTCTTATAGGGAAATGAACAGACTTCAGGAAATCTACGATGCAAGAACAAGGCATGGCTTAGATAATGCACAGCACCGCTGGAATACCATTCTTGACAAAGCTTTGAATGGCGAAATGGAAGAAATTGAAAAAGAGTTGATCAAAGGGAAGTAATTAATTGATGGAAATTTTTTTTTCAATTTCAAATGACTATTTTTATAATGTCAAATGAAATTTTTGAATCTACAAATCAAAGAAAAATGGCCTCTAAAAAGACAAAGCCTTACGAAGAATCCCCTCAAAAAGAAGAGAATATTGTTTCTGATTTTCAATATGAGGCTCCTTATGGCAATACTACGGCATTTCAGGTGGAGAGATCCGGACATTCAAAATCATATGATATTCCAAGTGGGTATGGATTTTTTGTACCTGCGTTTGCAAAAGCAAAAAGTATGGCCGAAGTAGGGGAGATATTGGACCAAAATCTTCTTTCAGAAGATATTTTCCCTATCGTTGATTTTTTGGATCTGAAAATTCAAGAGATAGCCAAGGCTGCTTCTGTGTCCCCAAGTACTGTTTCCCGATGGGATAATAAGAGTCCGATTGGTACTCCGGGGTCCTATCAGTTTTTTAAAATAGACGAGGTCATCAAAAAAGGCGTGGATTTATTTGGCAATACCACCCATTTGAAGCAATGGTTGGACAGTCCGAATATGGCTCTTGGAAATAAGGCTCCCATTAAGTTGATTACCTCCATGATAGGCTTGGAGTGGGTAGATGAGGCCTTGGATGCCCTTCATTTTGGCAATGTCATGTAAGTATGCGGTATTTCAGAATCATGTCAGAATCCTATTATGAAAATCCATTCAGTTGTTCATATAGCGCAGGGAGATGGAATCCAAAAGGCATGGGGATGATTTACGCCGGAAGTGGGCCTGCAATATCCTTATTGGAATACCTGTGTATCAAAGGCAGTGCCGTTTCAGGAAAATCCTGGTATATGATGGAATTTGAAATCCAAAATCCGGATCTGATAGGAACAATGGAAAAAGAAAGTTTACCACAACAATGGAATATATTGCCACATGGCAAAATCACCCAAGACTTTGGGAAGATTTGGTTACAGGAAAATGAATTTCCTTTTTTAAGAGTACCTTCAGCCAGATTAAATCTTTCATTTTATCCGTTGGAACATAACCTGCTTATTAATCCTGATTTCCCTGATCTGAAAAAGCATATTGAATTTGTAGGGCAGGTTAGGTTTGATTATTTGTTGAGTTCGATTTAGGATTTCTATAATTTTCTTTAATAATGCCAGTCATCTAATTTCCTTCCATTTTGGGCCAGATGTCGGATGACCGATGAACGATGAGGTCATAAATTGATATTTGACCACCTTTGAGATTTTATGGAGAAGTTATAAAAAAATCAGTTTATAAGTTTCGTTCTTTGTTTAAATTCAAACCGATTTAATTTAGCCTATTTACTTAAGAACCAAATTTTCAATGAAACCCACCTTTCAAACATTAATTCTATTCGTGTTTTCCTTTCAGATTTTTGCCCAAAGCGCTTTACCTAGAAATACCCCTGAAGCACTGAATATTTCCAGCAAAGGGATTCAAGAGTTTTTGAATGCTGTAGGATCTGAAAGCAAACATGAAATGCACAGCCTGATGATTCTGAGAAATGGTCAGGTGGCAGCTGAGGGTTGGTGGGCGCCTTATGGTCCGGAAACCATGTATTCTGTCAGCAAAACATTCACTGCTTCAGCAATAGGTTTGGCAGTTGCAGATGGAAAGCTGAAAGTCACCGATAAGGTTATATCTTTTTTCCCGGAATCATTACCGACAACAATCAGCCCCCATTTGGCGGAATTGGAAATAAAAGACCTGCTTTCGATGACTGTAGGACATGACAAAAGTTTCAATCAGGAAGTTTTTACGGAGGTAGATTGGGTCAAGGCTTTTTTGCATTTACCCATTGCCGACAAGCCCGGTACCAAGTTTCTATACAATACCTCTGCGAGCTATATGCTATCAGCCATCGTCCAAAAAGTAACCGGACAAAATCTATTGGAATATCTTCAGCCAAGATTGTTGGATCCATTGGGTATATCCGGAGTGGATTGGGAAAAAGATTTGGAAGGGATTGCAGTTGGGGGATGGGGTATCAGGGTAAAAACCGAAGATATGGCCAAACTTGGACAATTGTTTTTGCAAAAGGGGAATTGGAACGGGAAACAGATATTACCGGAATCTTGGATTGAAGAAGCCAGTACAAAGAAAATCATGCAGGAACCCGATGCTTCACCTGAAAGGATGGCTTCCAATGATTGGGTTCAGGGATATGGCTACCAAATGTGGCGAAGCAGGTATAATTCCTACCGGGCAGATGGTGCCTTTGGACAATATATCCTGATTTTGCCCGAATTAGAGGCAGTGATAGTCATCACATCTGAAACCAGTGACATGCAGGGTTTATTGGATTTGGTTTGGAAGTATCTGCTTCCTGCATTTGATAATGATCCTTCTTCTGAAAAAAACCTTGAAAGAAATTTAAAAAATCTTTCTCTTTCTCCTCTAAAAAGTAAATCAAATAAAAAACTAGAAAATACAATAAGTAATAATACCTATATTGTTGAAAATCAAAATAATATAGTTAATGAATTTAATATAAAATTTCTGAAATCCAGTATTAAACTTTCCTTGAAGGTGGGAGAGGAGTCTCACGAATTCTTCTTGGCTTCGGGAAACTGGCTTCTGGGAGCAACAGACAGAAAAGGTCCCAACCTTTTCCACTTTGCCCAAAACCAACTTGAAGGTTTGGCCCCATTTAAAGTTGCCGGAAGCTATGCCTGGAAAGATGATAAGACTCTCGAAATAAAACTGAAATACTATGAAAGTCCCCACACCGAAACCATTCTGATCACCTTCAGAGGAGATCAGGCAGAGATTGTTTTCAAAAACAGTTTTGAGAATAGGAATGATTGGCCGGTATTTGTGGGGAAAGCTTTATGAGATTTGAGATTTGAGACACAAGACACAAGACGCAAGATTCAAGACTTAGACATTAAATAAAGTAATAATTTGAACATGTCTAGCCCGACTACAGCTCGGAAGAGAAATCTGTTAAAAAGTGAGATTCAAGATATGAGGCATAAGATCCGTCTTTAATTCAAGAAACCTAAATCCATAAACAAACCCCATACTTGGTACATTGTACTTAGTACTTGGTACAAAAAAAACATGAACAAAACACAAAATATCATAAATAGCATTAAGGAATTCAAAGGTGAAATCAACTGGTCAGAGCTTCTGTCAGAAATCATTTCCGCATTTGACTGTACTACGGGTACAATCCATGTTATGGACAAAGAAACCAATCTATTGCGTTTAAAGGCACAACAAGGAATTCCGGACTTTCTTTTGCCAAAAATGGAAGCCATTCCAATCGGGAAGGGTATGGCCGGTATTGCCGCTGAAAGAAAAAAACCTGTAGAAATGTGCAATCTCCAAACCGATGATTCGGGTGTAGCAAGACCCGCTGCCAGGGAAACCAAAGTGGAAGGTTCCATTGCGGTTCCCATGTTGTTGGATGGTGAATTGTTTGGAACTCTGGGAATAGCGAAACCTGTGCCTTATGATTTTACTGAAGAGGAAAGTGAGGGATTGTTGAGGATAGGGGCGAGTTTGGCGGGGAAGATTATTTCTTAACTGATGTTAATTGATTTGATATTTGTAGATTTTGAATATTGACCACAGATTTCTCAGATTTCCACAGATTCATATCAATTTTTCCGCGGCTATCAGTGATTCCCGTGAGAAATCATTTTTAGACTTTACCACTCAAATTACAACTAATTAAATTTTCAATATTTTCGGACTAATGAAAAGTACATTCAACCTATTCCCTTACCTGATTTTCTTTCTATCGATATCATCTGTTCTTGCTCAAGAAAAATTTACCCGTGCTGATACCTTAAAAGGAAGTATTACCCCCGAAAGAGGCTGGTGGGACTTGAATTATTACCATTTGGATGTGGAAATTTTTCCTGATACAAAATCCATTTCCGGTACAAATAAGGTGCGTTATCAAGTGAAGAAGGAGCATCAGGTGCTTCAGATAGATCTTCAGGAGCCTCTAAAGTTCATTGCTGCAAGACAGGATGGACAGGAATTGATGATCAGGAAAGAAGGGGCAGCACATTTTATCAAATTGACCAAAAAGCAGTTTCCGGGAAACTTTGAAGAGATCATTATCAGCTATGAAGGCCAACCCAAAGAAGCTGTCAGACCGCCTTGGGATGGGGGCATAACCTGGCAAAAGGATGATAACGGCAAGCATTTTATTGCTTCATCCAACCAAGGAATTGGTTCCAGTATTTGGTGGCCAAGCAAAGACCATCCTGCCGACGAAGTGGACAGCATGCTGATCAGCTTAACTGTATTCAAAGATCTGATGAACATTTCCAATGGGAGGTTGAGGAAAGTAGAGAGGAAGGGAAAAACGAGAACCTACCATTGGTTTGTCAGCAATCCCATCAATGATTATGGGGTGAATATCAATATCGGGGATTATGTACATTTCTCTGAAAAATATCCCGGAGAAAAGGGAGAACTTGATATGGATTACTATGTGTTGCGGGATAATCTGGAAAAAGCAAAAGTGCAGTTTCAGGATGCAAGGCGCATGATGGAAGCTTTCGAACATTGGTTTGGTCCGTATCCTTTTTATGAAGACAGTTACAAATTGGTGGAAGCTCCCTATTTGGGCATGGAGCATCAGAGCTCGGTTACCTATGGTAATGGCTATCAAAACGGCTATCGGGGAACAGACCTGAGCGGTACCGGTTGGGGGCTGAAGTTTGATTTTATCATCATCCACGAATCCGGGCATGAGTGGTTTGCCAACAACATTACCTACAAGGATGTGGCAGATATGTGGATCCATGAGAGTTTTACCAATTATTCCGAAAGTCTCTTTTTGGAATATTTTTATGGAAAAGAAGCCGGGCAGGAGTATGTCCGTGGCACCCGTACCCGGATTGAAAACAAACTGCCCATTATCGGGAGGTATTCTGTGAATCATAAAGGTTCGGGCGATATGTATTACAAAGGCGGAAATATCCTTAACATGCTTCGTCAAATCCTGGATGATGATGAAAAATGGAGACAAATCCTGAGGGGATTGAACCGTGAATTTTACCATCAGACTGTCACAACTGAACAGGTGGAAAAATATATTTCAACAGAAAGTGGCTTGAATTTAGAGAAATTCTTTAACCAATATCTAAGAAATGTTTCAATTCCGACTTTAGAATATTACTTTTCGGATGAGGAGACACTCCACTATCGCTGGGGCAACGGCATAAATTCATTTGATATGCCCGTGGATATAGCAATTGGAACGGAAACCATGCGGATTTCACCCACTACCCATTGGCAGCAAACTAAGGTAAAAAAGTCTGGTACACTCACAATAGACCCGGATTATTATGTGGGGAGTTTTCGATTGAGGTAAAAAAGGTTTTCGTAGTTTTATTGATTGGCCATTGGTCAACGTGATAAAACAACGGATAACAATAACCAAATCTCTAATTTCAAATCTGAAGTTTCAGATTTCAGATACTTTCTCAACCCAAAGAATAATTACCCATGAAAAATCAACGCAGACAGTTCATAAAAAAAGTCGGTGGCTCATTAGCATTGGCAGGCTTTGGAGGTGTACTTGAAGCAGGAGCTGATGAGGACCCAAACATACTTAGGAGCGAAATCAAACCAAGTGCCAATGACCGTATCAGGATCGGTTTGATTGGTGCTGGAATCATTGGGCATTATGATGCGGACGCTGCTTTGAAGGTGGTAGGAGTTGAGCTGGTTGCTGTTTGTGACCTTTATACAGGCCGCCTCGAATTTGCCAAAGAAAAATGGGGAAAGGATATGTTCACCACAAGGGACTACCGGGAAGTACTTGAACGTGAAGATATAGATGCAGTATTGATTTGTACACCGGACCATTGGCATCAGCGGATTTCGATAGATGCCCTCAATGCAGGCAAACATGTTTACTGTGAGAAACCTATGGTCCATAAGATTGAAGAGGGAAAAGCGATCATTGATGCCCAAAAGGAATCCAAAAAGGTGTTTCAGGTTGGTAGCCAAAGGGCAAGTGCATTGGCGGTTTTGGAAGCAAAAAAGGTTTTGGAAAGCGGGATGATTGGTGAATTGACTTATATTCAAGCTTACTGTGACCGAACTGATTTTCGCGGGGCATGGAATTATTCAATACCTCTTGATGCTTCACCGGAAACTGTGGATTTTGATACATTTTTAGGAGATGCGCCGAAGGTGCCATTCGATGCGACACGGTTTTTCAGGTGGAGAAACTATAAGGACTACGGAACAGGGGCTGCTGGGGATTTGATAGTGCACCTATTGACAGGCATTCATACCATTACCGAATCACAAGGCCCCACCAGGATTTTCAGCCTTGGGGACTTGAAATATTGGCAGGATGGTCGGGAATCCTACGATATTGTAAATGCATTGATGGATTATCCCGCTTCCGAAAAACATAAATCCTTTCAGCTCTATACCCGGGCAAATTTGGCTGATGGGGAAGGAAAAGGTGGATTCGGTATGAAGATGTTTGGAACGGAAGGCGTGATTGATATTGGTTGGCATGAATTCAAGGTTTCTACGGTCAAGCGCGGCAAAGCACCGGGATTTGGTGGTTACGATGCATTTGAAAGCTTTTCAAAAGCCCAAAAAACCGAATTCCAGAAGTGGTACAAGCAAACCTATGGATCAGAGCAAAGCGGCTATCATATTGGTCGTCAGAAGGTTTACAGTGCACCTATTGGCTATGACGACCGAATGGATCATATGGTAGTTTTCTTTAACGCCGTACGGAATAACAACGAAGTATTGGAAGATGCTTCCTTTGGCTTAAGGGCCGCAGCGCCATCCTTGGCCTGCAACTTGAGTATCGAACAGGGAAGACAGATTCTTTGGGATCCGGTGGATATGAAGTTAGTTTGATGTTTATTTGGTTGGGAAGGGATTTTAGATTGTTGATTTTAGATTTTAGATTTTTGTGTGGATTAAAGGAATTTGTGTTTTGGGGGTAGGGAATTATAGGAATTACAAATTCCTAGGATAAAAATGATTTAAATTCTAGATGATTTAATTTAAATGTTATATAATTTACATTATGTTAAATAAATACACATTCATTCCCATATAACCCATATCACCAAATAAATCACCCATCACCTCCCCAACCCATTTCAATTTGTAAATCCTATTTTTTTTGGTAAGCTTAGCTTTCTATTTGGAAATCTATGAACCAAACCAATACCGCTAAAATTGGCTTATTTCTGGGGCCTATTTTTTTTCTGGGAATTTTATTTTTGTTACAGCCCAAAGATATGTCACCTGAAGCATTGGCCATGTTGGCGGTAACAACCTGGATTGCGGTTTGGTGGATCACTGAAGCGATTCCGATTGCTGCGACTTCCCTGTTGCCTTTGGTGCTGCTGCCCACACTTGGAGTTTTGTCTATGGCCAATACGGCAACGTCCTATTCCCATCCCATGGTCTTGCTGTATATGGGCGGATTTATGATTGCAATGGCCATTGAGAAATGGAACCTTCATAAACGGATTGCTCTGACCATTATCGCCTTTATCGGAACCAATATCCAAAGGATTATCCTGGGATTTATGGTGGCGACGGCTTTTTTGTCTATGTGGATATCCAATACTGCCACTTCCCTGATGATGCTGCCAATTGCAATAGCTGTTGTGACCCAATTGAGTTCACCTGAAAATCCCCATGAAAGATCTCCCAACAAAATCGGAAAAGCGTTGATGTTGGGCATTGCCTATAGCGCCTCTATTGGCGGCGTGGCCACTTTGATAGGAACCCCTACCAATATCATTCTGGCCGGAGTCATCAAGGAAATGTACCAATATGAGATTACCTTTTCCCAATGGATGCTTTTTGGTCTTCCCATAGCCATTATTCTGTTGGCTATTTGTTGGGTCTACCTCGTTAAATTTGCCTACCCTTTTGAAAAGGACTTCGCCATCCATGGTGGAAAGGAAGAAATCAATACCCAACTCAAGCTATTGGGTCCTATCACTGTAGAAGAAAAAAGGGTTGCTTGGGTTTTTGGTTTGGTTTCTTTGTCCTGGATCCTGCGTTCTTTTGTTTTACAGGATTTTATTCCGGCTTTGGATGATACCATGATTGCCATTGCAGGGGTTTTGGTTTTGTTTGTTATCCCCTCCTCCGACCGTAAAACTAAACTATTAGATTGGAAAACTGCCGAGAGAATTCCTTGGGGAATTTTATTGCTGTTTGGTGGTGGACTATCATTGGCTGAAGGTTTTAAGGAAACCGGTTTGGCTTCTTGGATCGGCAATCAGTTTGTTTTCCTCGATTTTATGGCATTTGGGCTCTTCTTATTGATTGTAATAGCAGCCGTCAATTTTTTGACCGAAATCACATCCAATGTAGCCACGGCTTCGATGTTACTGCCGATTTTAGCGGCTGTATCCTACGCTATGGGTGTTCACCCTTATGGATTGATGGTCGGTGCTACGATGGCTGCAAGCTGCGCCTTTATGCTTCCTGTGGCAACTCCACCAAATGCAGTGGTTTTTGGTTCCGGTTACCTGACCATTCCTGATATGTTCAAGGCAGGCCTTTGGATGAATATTTTTTCTATAATTTTGATTACATTTTTCACCTTATTTATCCTTCCTTTGCTTTGGGGGATTGATTTGAACGTTTATCCGTTTTAAGATTGGAATTAGTCGACTTCATTATTGGAATTCACTGTTCATTATTGAATATTAAAAATTTCAAAATTGTAAAATTAGTTATTGGACTACCCCTAATTTGACCTATAGTCAAGAGATCATTCATCCTTTATCCCACTTAATTTTATATCAAATTTATTCCATAAATCCAGAATTTTGATTGGAATTTCAGGTAATTAAACAGTATATTGTTTTATATTTTTATTTTTCACTGATAGTAATCTATAAATCATGATTTTAAAGAACCTGGCAATCAAAGGCGGCGGCGTGAGGGGAATTGCTTACGTTGGTGCGCTTCAGGTTTTGGAGGAAAAGAACCTTTTGGACGGCATTGAAAGGGTTGCAGGAACCTCTGCAGGTGCTTTGGTGGCGGGAATGCTTTGTGCCGGTTATGATACCGAACAAATCCATAAATGGATGCGTAAATTGGATTTCAGAAAATTCAAAAAAGGCTGGAATCCAATTCGTGTTTTCAGGTCTTATGGACTTTATTCAGGAGATTATATCCTTGAGTTTATTACAGGTTTTTTAAAGAATTCACCTAACAATCTTCAGGGCAAGACCACCTTTGAACAAATGGCTGATGCAGGCTGCAAAAAGTTATATTGCTTTGCTTGTGACCTCAATCTACAGACAGTGACGGAGTTTTCTGTTGATAAGACTCCCCAAGTGGTGGTGTCAGAAGCTATACGTGCATCCATGTCAATTCCTCTTTTTTTCAAAGCTTGGCAATTTACAGATGGCAATCCAAATCATCACTTACATGTGGATGGTGGAATAGCTTTCAATTACCCCCTACTCTTTTTTGATGATAGGCGTTTTACTTCAAATACGGACTTGATTTGTGAGGAAGCCTTTGGGCTGTTTCTTTATGATGTAAAAGGAAAACCAAAAAATAATATTGCCAAAAACTCTCCTGAAAAATATATAAAGGTATTGTTTGAAACACTGATGGAGACCCAGAATATAGACTTTAATTTCGATTCTGCCGAAAGAAAAAGAACCATCATCATTGACGGGCTTGGTGTCCCTGCCACAGATTTTAACCTGTCTGAAGACATCATGGACAAATTGATAGTCTCAGGCAGAGATTGTACTTTAAAATTCTTTGAAAAACAAAATTAGATCAAATCCGGTTATATGGCTCAAAATCAACTCATTACAATTGTTACAATCCTTGACAAAAAAAGCGATAGTTTGTCTGCACATCTTAAAAACATCAGAAATGACTTGCTTGGGGGGATAATACCGGATTTTGAGACTTTCAACACCATTCACTATGCAAGATGGGTGATTATCGATAGGGAAATACCCGGCTTCCCCCCTCCTTCTTCACCGTTTCCCAAGTTGTGTTTTGTCGTAGACTATGATGGCCCCCAATCTGAACTTCTCAAAAACCTTTGCACGGTATCATCTGATATGATTGATGGGATTTACAGTTATTGTGAAAATTATCCATTAAAAAATCAGAGAACAGAAGAAAGCCGGGTTGCTTTTTTCAATCAATATACCATCAAAAATACTTCGGTTTATATCGGAGCACCGGGAAGAAGTCTGCAACAAATTAAGGACGAAAGCCGCCTGAGAAATTATTTACGTGATTATCTTGACTTTTTATCCTTGAAAAGTGGGACGGCCAAAGAAATCCATGAAAAGCTCCGCACCAAAATATTAGCGGAAAGTGATTTTGATTTTGTAAAAAAACCTGTAAAAATGCCAAAAATCAACTGGCTTGGCATGGCGCCATTATGCCTGATTTTGTTGATTTTGTCTCCTTTGTTGATAATTTGGATTTTGATGGTGCAGTTTTTTTATGAAAGAAAGGATGAAGTGTTTACCATGAAAAGAAGTCAATTGGACAATCAGGCACTCAGCACCCTAGAGACTTATGAAGATCTTTACAACCAAAACCAATTCACCCAATTAGTGGAAATGAAGCCCGGAATAGTAAGGCTGATTACCATCAATGGCATGTTTATGTTGGCTAATGGTCTGATCAAATTCTTTTTTGTTAAAGGGAAATTGATGGGAATTCCGACCATTCATTTTGCCAGATGGGTGCTTTTTGATGACAATAAAAGGGTTTTGTTTTTCAGTAATTTTGATGGAAGCTGGCAACAGTACCTCGGAGATTTTATAGACAAAAGCGGTTGGGGCTTGACCGGCATTTTTTCAAACACCAAGGTTTTTCCAAAAACAAAGTTTCTATTGACCGGCGGGGCTTATGATGAAGAGCATTTTCTTGCATGGAGTCGACATTCCCAATTGCCAACTGATGTGTGGTACTGTGCTTATCCTCACCTCTCTATCAAAAATGTAAACAACAACACCAAAATCAGAACGCTTTTGATGAAAAATCTTTCCGAAAAACAAGCTGCTAAATTTCTTCAACTTTTATGAAAAACGATATAGATGCCCTTCTTGAATTTGATGATATACAGGGATATGTGATCCGGGGATATGCTCGCCTGACCTATTCAAGGTTCTTTTATCTTAAAATTAACGATCCACAAAAAACCAGAAACTGGCTGAGGGATATCTGGCCAAATTTGACCAATGCGGTGCATATCCATAATAAGGAAAATCTTCCAGAGAAAGGATTGAACATTGCTTTTACAAGTACCGGTCTTGATGTTCTGGGATTGGACGAGGGAAATATAGCAGCGTTTTCCAGGGAATTCAGACAGGGAATGGCTACTGAACACAGGTCCAGACTGTTGGGGGATTTGGACTCGAGTGCACCCGAAAAATGGAGATGGGGTGGATATAATAATGAGCCCCTTCACCTTTGTTTGTTGGTTTTTGGATCAGATCAAAATATAGCCGAAAAATATTATGCTGAAATGGAGTCTCAATTTAAGTTGTCAGGATTAGAGGAAATATTGAGGATTGATGGTCTGACTTTGCCGGAAAACAAAGAACATTTCGGATTTAGAGACGGGATTTCACAGCCTATCATCAAAGGCTCAGGTAGACCAGGACCAAAAGATGATATGGTAGATCCGGGTGAGTTTATCATGGGCTATAAAAACAATTACGGGGTGTTTCCAGACACTCCCCTGATCCAATTCGACCAAGGTGATCTGAATCTTTTACCTACAGATGCGGGGGGCAGTGGCAAAAAAGATATTGGAAGGAATGGTACTTATCTCGTTATGCGTCAATTGGAACAGGATGTGGAAGCATTTTGGGAATTTATGAATAATAAAACTAAGAATCCTGATGGAAGTATCAATGAAATGGAAAGTCTCAAATTGGCAGCAAAAATGATGGGAAGATGGCAAAGCGGGGCTCCTGTGACTAACTTTCCTGATGCTGATCCCGGAAAATTAAGTGATGACAATGATTTTGGCTATGCTAAACAAGATCAGGAAGGCCTGAAATGTCCTTACGGTTCTCATCTCAGAAGATCCAATCCCAGAGATAGCTTTGAGGATATGGGCATCAAAGAATCAATACTTCTCAGCAACAGGCATAGAATTATCCGGAGAGCAAGGCTTTACGGTGATCCGATTGAAGGTTCTCCTAAATCACATATACCAAATGGAGAGGTGGGACTAATATTTGCCTGCTTTAATGTGGATATCAGCCGACAGTATGAATTTGTACAATATTCATGGGGAAATTCAAAAAAGGTCAAACAGCTGTACAATGACCCTGACCCAATAATAGGGACAAAGGAAAAAACAAAACCAGATGAGGAACAGAATTTTACTCTTCAGGCTAACCCTGTCAACCAAACCATAAAAGGTCTTCAAAGATTTGTAACAGTTCGGGGCGGGGCATATTTCTTTTTCCCTTCTATCAGTGCTGTCAGGTACCTTGCAACTTTGGATTGAATTCAGTCTTGGTCTTCTATATTGGTTTTGACATTATTCAACCCGTGCTGAAGGTATTTTTTCAATACCAATGGAATAAACAAGGCTAGAAACAGTCGACCCAATAAATTTTTGTAGGTGAATGAATATTCCCAGCGTACCCTGGTTTGGTCATTATAGGTATCAAACCAGAATCTACCAAAGCCTTTGACGGTGAGATGCTTAAAGAAATCACTGAAATCAGTAATCTGATAAGCATAGTTGGCAGAAGGATTACAGGAAATCAGCTCTTCAACCAAAGTAGCATCATCTCCCCTTTCTATCAGTCTTTTATCCCCTACCCTGTCATAATGTTGACCTTCTACAGTTACCTTTTTGATACCATAAATCGGTCCCTTTTTGGTCAGCCAATTAGGCAATTCCTTTACACTCATGATATAATCATAGGCAGCCTTCTTGTCACAGTTTATTTTCACCTCAGCTGATGTAAGAATAATGCCTTTCTTCGGCACAGTCTGATCAATGGTATTTGAGGGAAGTATTTTGAATACTGAATCCAGAAAGTCAGGTGAATCCAGAGGTTCTGTCATCGGCAACTTATTTTTATGGTGCCTTAGTTTAGAAAGTGCCTCATAGGCCTTTCTCCTAGTCCTGTTGAAGCTACCCAAAGGCCGATGTACGGGTAAGGAATGCCAAGGATTAAATGAAAGATTTTCACCAAAATCCATTTGATCCTGATGATCAAAGGATTGTGGAAAAATCTTTAGGGTCGCAACTTTTATAAACTGTGAGGTCCATGCCACTGTAGGGTCTTCAATCGGCATGGTGTCTGCATTGGTTTGAAACTGAATATAAAAATCAAAGAGGGCTTCATTATTGTTTAAAGTTTGTGCCAGATTGACTCTTAAAAAATCATAATCCTTGGTATTGGCTATTACAATTTTATTTTCTTTGGAGGGTTTGAGAAAATATTTCACTGCTTTGTCAGGATTTCCAAATTGGTAAGGTTGCGTACTCCAATAGGAAATTTTCAAAGGATTTGAACAGGGAATCAAGCTTTTATTAACCCTTAACAACATACCCAAATGAAACGGATTCAGGAAATATAAAGGTTTGGCCAATGGATTTTTGGAAGTAAGGGACTTTAGTGTCTTGCTGAATTGTTTGGTATTTTTGGAAAAAAAAGTTTCACTGCTCATCAACAAAAAATCCTGTGTGGGTTCATTGAATTCATCATTGATCAGTTTTTCGCCAGGTACCCCCAAGAGCTTAATGGCAATTCCTCTGATATCCTTTTTTTTATCAGCCTGAGGTTTGGTATTTCCATTTGAAAAACGGACCCAAGCATGGTATGATTTTATTTCGCTGAATACACCCACTTGTAATTCCTCAGGCAAATCTGGTTCAATGATAAATTCTGCCTTTACACATCCATGCATTTTGGTATGGACTTGTCTTAGCATTTTTTTGTCATCGTACATCCTTTTTACCTGATCTTCCATTTCCCGAATCATCGTAGCGGTTATAGAATCTTCATCGGCAAACACATATTCTCTTCCCAATTGTTTTTTTTCCTGAGGCTTTGACATAAAATTTGGCATTGAATTTA
>CAZLJT010000033.1:0-20945 GCA_964559905.1 uncultured Aquiflexum sp. | reverse complement strand
GTTGATTACTTTGGTGAGGTTTTGATTTAATATGGCTAGATTTATGGAATGATGATACGACTCCTTTCCCTTCTACTTTTTTTAATTTCCTTCCCATCCCTCGCCCAAGAAAAACCCTGGATGCTTGGTCCATTCAAAAGGGCTGAAAATGCCCAACCTATAATCGCGCCTACAGACCAAACTGTTTGGCGGGACCCCATGAGCGGTAAAGCAGTAAAATGGGAATCCATGGCTACATTCAATCCGGCAGCCATTGTCAAAGATGGCAAAATCCATGTCCTCTACCGGGCAGAGGAAAAACTCGGCGAACTGGAAATTGGCGGACATACTTCCCGATTGGGTTTAGCGGTTTCGGAAGATGGAGTAAATTATACCAGAATTAAGGAACCTGTGTTTTTTCCTACCGACGACAACCAGAAAGAATTTGAATGGACCGGTGGCACCGAGGACCCGAGGATTGTTGAAACTGAAGATGGCCTTTATGTGCTTACTTATACGCAGTGGAACAGAGAATATCCCCGCTTGGCGGTGGCAACTTCCAAAGACATGCAGACATGGAAAAAGCATGGCCCTATTTTCAAGGATTTCAAATCCGGCAAATACCACAATCAGGAGACCAAATCCGGGGCAATTGTTACCGAATTGAAGGATGGGAAATTGGTAGCCGTCAAGATCAAGGGTAAATATTGGATGTATTTTGGGGTGCCGCATATCTGGTTGGCTACTTCTGATGATTTGATTCATTGGGAGCCTTTGGAGACCATTGATGGGAATTTGGCTCCTGTCCTCAGCCCCAGATTGGGATTTTTTGATTCCTGGTTGGTAGAGGCCGGTCCTCCGCCAGTGCTAACCAAAGATGGCATTGTTGTGCTTTACAATGCCGGAAATCAGCAATCCTTGGGAGTAAAAGATTTGGGAAACAGGTTGTATACAGGTGGACAAGCACTTTTTGATAAAAATGAACCTTGGAAATTATTGGATCGCATGGATAAACCTTTTATCAAACCCGAGCTCCCCTTTGAGAAATCCGGACAATATGTGGATGGAACTACTTTTGTAGAAGGATTGGTGTATTTCAAAGAGCGATGGTACCTATATTATGGAACAGCGGATTCTATGGTTGGAGTGGTGACTTGGAAGCCATAATTTTCGTCACCTAGGACAGTAATTTGGCATTTATAGAAAGGGAAGGACATCGGGTTCTGCGTCATCTCGAGGCACGAGAGATCTCCAGCGGTACAATTAGACGGTTGAATTTCTGAATAAATATTTAACCTTTTTGGTCAAAATCACACTTAACCTGAACCTCAGGAGACTCCCCGAAAGAATCGGGACAGGCTTTCACTACGTTCAGAGTGACGCTCCGAAATTTTGTCATTGGCAGCTCCGTTCGACAATTAAAAATTATGCACCGTCACCGATTTGGTCAAACCAAAAAATTTCTCTTTGTAAACCTTAGCTTTAGGAAATAATTTATTCATCTCAGATAAAGTAAGCAAGCGGATTTCGTCCAGGTATTGTTGGGCATCCTTTGGATTCCACCTGCTTCCACGGCTTAGCTTGGTTTTCGTCAGTAGGAAATGGGTCATCTTTTTGGGCAAATACTGGGCAAAAGGCAAGGCATAATGAGCTTCCAAAAAAAAGTGTCTGTTTGGAGTTTGTACAAAATATTTTTTCCCGACCCTGATGATTTCTTTGGCCATCTTTTGTTGGTTTTCCCAGGTGTAAAGATGTTCGATTACCGAGTTGGAAAACACCAAATCAAAACTTTGGTCATCAAATTGAGATAAATCTGTAGCATCTCCTGCAATAGAACTTAGCCCCGGAATTGAGGTCTGTTCCGCCTGCAAATTGAGCAGGGTGATTTCTACTAAGCCGTTTTTCAATAAATCCTTGTCTCTCCAGAAATATTCCATTCCGCCTATATCCAAGATTTTGACAGGAAAATTATTTTGGTATTGCTGTATCAGTAATTCTTCAAAAAATCGGAACCTTTGGTTTCTGAATTTATGCCCCATAGAATCGGGATTGTCAGAAGATGCCAATAAGGTTTTAAAATTAATCATAGACAATAAGAGGAATTCAAAGGACAAAGCTATTTATTTTAATAAATTAATTATGCCAAAAGTAATAGCGCATTGATAATCTTTTTTAATTTTGCCTCCGAAACAGAATTACTCCCAAACTTTCAACTAAAATCGGGTTAAATTATATATCCGAAAAGATTAATTAACCGTATTAGATTGAAAGACGATTTATTTTTATGAAAAAACGCTTTTACAAATACTTTCCGTGGCTTTTCGTTCTAGGTGACATTGCGGTAGTTTTATTCTCTTTTTTAATTTCCAACCAATTGTTCCAACCGTTTTCTGATTTTAAGGGATTGGATTATCCGAATTTCCCTGCCTTTATTATGATATGGATGGTCATTACCATACTCAAGGAAGATTATAAACTAAGCCGTACCAATGAAGCTGAGCAGACTTTCAGAAAGTTGTTAAGTTCATTAGCCTGGTTTTTGGTAATCATATCAATGATATGGATGCCGTTTCATGACAATTCTTTGAGATTGCTTTCTTTTTTGTACCTGTCGGCAAGTTTATTGGTTTTTCTAGGTATTTACAGAGTCGGAGTATTGTTGGTATTAAGGAAATATAGGGAATCCGGTCATAATTTTAGAAGAGCAGTGATTTTGGGTACAGGAGGAACGAGCGATCAATTGGCTAAGGTTTTCAGAATCAGAAAAGATTTTGGTATCAAATTTCTTGGATATTATGATGATCAGGACAGTTCAGGTTTGACTCGGGGCGGAATCAATAAGTTTTTCGAAGAAGCCATAGAATTGAAAGTTGATCAGATCTATATCAATGAACATCTCGATGAAAGGAAAGTTAAAAAAATCATCAATTTTGCTGATGAAAATTATATAAAGGTGAAAGTAATTCCGGGAGGCTCATTACAATTGGAAAAAAACCTTTCCTTTTCAAAATACGGAGATTTTTTTGTCATTAATGTCAACGACATTCCCCTTGACAATGCTTTCAACAGGGTTTTTAAAAGGGTATTTGATGTTATCTTTTCATTCTTTGTCACAGTATTTATTTTGAGTTGGTTGATCCCCCTTGTTGGTTTATTGATCAAAATGGAATCAAAAGGCCCCATTTTCTTTATTCAGGAAAGAAACGGGGAGAATAACAAAGTCTTTAAATGCATCAAATTCAGGTCTATGACTCCCAATGATTATGCTGATACGCATCAGGCAGTCAAGAATGACCCAAGAGTTACAAAAATCGGTGCCTTTTTGAGAATGACTTCTTTGGACGAGATGCCTCAGTTTTTAAATGTATTGATTGGGGATATGTCGATTGTAGGTCCAAGACCCCATACCTTACCGATGAATAAGGTATTCAAAACACAGATAGAAAAATATAACAGTCGTCACAAAATAAGACCTGGGATTACAGGATTGGCCCAAGTCAAAGGTTATAGGGGAGAAATAGAAAAACCCCATCAAATCCGTTCCAGGGTTAAATTGGATTATTTTTACATTCAGAATTGGTCGATTTTACTTGACCTTAAGATATGTGTCCTAACAGTATATGAATTGATTTCAAACAGGGAAAAAGCCTATTGATTCCGGTGCATATTCTCATTTAAGAGCACCCTATAAATCATAGGAAATAAGTCCCAAATAAGCATTTCAGTGCTTTTTGTGAATAATTCCAGTATCTTTTCTCAAACCATATCAAAGAATTTCTAGGGTATCTTGAAGGGTAATACTGTCCAAAAATAAAGTAAAAACTACATTTTGAGCAAAGCGTCAAAAAAGCTCATGGTTTCACCCTTCTTTTTGAAAATCAGCATAGGTATTTCATTGTTGGTCTGAACCAGTTTTTCGGCAACGCTTCCCAATAAAACCGCGGCTGAGGCAGTTCTTCCCCTGCTGCCCATCAAAATCAGATCAATTTCCATCTCTTTTGCTTTCTCTATGATATATTTTCCTTCGTTTCCATTGTCTTTGAGCACAAACATGCACTCGAACGGTTTGTGGTTGTGTTTGCTCAAGAATTTTTCATAATCATTCTTGGCATTGGTCTCCATGATCCTGGCAAATTCATCAAACGACTTTCCGGTTTTGTAATACCCTGTAGGTACTTCATAAAGGTGAAACCCAAAAATCTCTGCATGAAACTCTTCTGCTAATTTTTCTGCAAATTGAAAAGTAAAATGAGAGTATGAGGAAAAGTCCATAGGAACAAGGATTTTTTTCGGGATCTTTATTTCCGCTTTCTCGGCTAGAAACAAGACGGAACAAGGGGCTTTTTGTGCCATGGATTTGGCTAAAGAACCCGAACCCTCCAACACTTTCTTTCTTCCCATGATCATGATATCCACGTCTTTTATCTTGGCCCACCTTAAAACTGTGGACATGGGATTTCCTTCCTCTACGATAATCTCGATTTCAACAGCCTTTGGGAATTTACTGTCACTTATCAAAGTATTGATTTCAGACTTGATAGCTTCATCAGCAGGGGCTATCAGATCAGGGAAATTTTTTCTAATCTCTTCAGGAAGTGACAGGTCTTTACTAACATGGATAAAATAAATTTTTTTGACTCCCAATAATTCTGAAATGAGAGCGATCTTTGGAATCAAAATTTCATCCATTTCTGTTAAATCCAAGCCAACCATGGCCTTTTCAAAATTCTTCATATGAGTGAATGGTAATAATTGATTTTCAATTTACACTTTTAAAATATTCTTTGGAATATTTGTATATACAATTTGCAGTAATCTTACTTTAAATGAATTTCCTCCTTTCCGAAATCCATTATATTTGCTCTATATGGGAAATTCTCCTGCCAAATATTTTATTGCCATCGTGCCTGAGGGCAAGATTCAGACACAAGCGACTGACTTGAAAAATCTGATGAAGGAAAAATTCAACCTGAAGTACGCCTTGAAGTCTCCTGCCCATGTCACTTTAAAAATGCCTTTTCTATGGAATGAAAACAAAGAGGATGTTCTCAGGCAAAAACTGGGAGAATACTTCTCACCACATAAGGCTTTTAATGTGGTTTTAAAAGGTTTTGATAGATTTGGAAGAAGGGTGATTTTTATCCAAATCAAGGAAAATACCGAATTAAAAGCGCTTCAACTTTCACTTTCGAAATTCTGCAAAAGGGAACTGAAATTGGTCGAAGAACTCAGTGATAGGGCTTATCATCCCCATATGACCATTGCATTCAAAGATGTCAAACCAAAATTATTCGACGAGTATTGGGAGTTTATCCAAACCAAAAAATTCAAAGAGGATTATATTGTCCATGATGTGGCTTTGTTAAAAAAAGTAGAGGGGAGATGGGAGGTGCTGCAGAGGTTTAATTTTGGTAAATCATAACCAGACTCTTTTTTCAAGCTACTCAAGAATCCATCTAACTTATCGCTTACTTTTTCTTTTTTTTCAATTCCTCGAAAACATACAAATATTGGTCTGTCACATGGTCCCAATTGTACTTTTTGGTCAACCCATCTCTTGCAGTTTGGCGGAGCATTTTCAGGTTTTCTGGCGAATTTTCAGCTTTTCCAACTATTTCTGACACTGCTTCTGCACTCTTTTCAAAATACCACCCATATTTTCCGTTTTGAAGCATTTCCTGGTTGAAAGGTGTATCCAATGCCATGATGGCACATCCATAGCCCAAAGCTTTCAACATAGCTGGATTGGTCCCACCAAATTCATGCCCATGAAAATAGGCATAAGCATTGTGGTATAAGGCTTTTAGTTCCTCAGGATCTGTCACATATCCTGTAAACAAAAGCCTGTGATCTTGGATCGCTTTTAGGTTATCCACATACGGGTCTTTGTAAGGCACATCTCCTACAATTACCAGTTTTCGTTTGCTTTCGGATCTTACAAAGCCTGAGATGATCAAATCAGCATTATTATCCGGGATCAACCGGCCAACTATTAAATAATAGCTTTCTTTTTCAAGGGACCATTTTTTTAATTTTTTTACATCGGATTCAAAAGAAGGGTTGGCGCCATAGGCGATTACCTTGGAGTCTTTATTGAAAAGTTCCAGATATATGCGCTTCATTTCATCCGAATCATTGATGACCTGATCGTAAAACTTCGTGGCCATTTTGGATGCCCAAAAGAAGTATTTTGACCCAAACCCTTTCCATTTGGGTCTGAGCCATTCCAAGCCATCTACATTGATGGCTGTAGGCTTTCTGAAAAGCCGTGATAAAATTCCGAAAGGTCCATTGGCACTATTGACCACAAAAATGACATCCACATCAGACATACAGGCATGTAACATGGAAACAAAGGAATGTGAAAGTTGAGTGAGACTTTTGGATTCAATAGCGGGCGTATAAATCAATTTGATGCCATTCACCTCAGCTGGTCTTTTCTTAAAAAGCGACCTATGACAATAGACCCTTATATCTACCCCCTTTTTTTGCAGTCTTTCTCCCAATTCTTTGACCATAGTGTCATATCCTCCATATACATAGGGATAGCCTTTGGCCCCTAGAATACAGACTTTGAGTTGGTCCTTATTTTTTGACATCTCCAAAAAGTTTGATGAATTTGGTCTGATATGTATCTGATGAGAATTTCTCCAACACCCGGACTTTACCTTTTTCTCCCATTTCTTCCCTTTTATTTTTGTCTGCTATCAGTTTTCCAATAAATTGGGCACCCACCTCTGCATTGTCCCAAGGAATTAGATAGCCTGTTTCGTCATGAATGATCATTTCGCAGGCTCCCCCATGTTGGGTAGCTATTACAGGCTTGGAAGAAGCCATAGCTTCCAAAATCACCGTTGGAAGTGGATCGGGCAGAATAGACGGAAGCACAAAGATATCCAAACTCTTTAGGATTGCAGGAATATCTTCCCGGTAACCCAGGTAAGTAATATGCCGCTGCAAACCCAAGGATTCGATTTTTTCCAGCATATCTGTTATATAAACTTCAGTACCCGGATAAGCGTCGCCTACTATCAGGAAGTGGATATTTTGATATTCCTGGATCAGAACTTTGGCCATATCCAAAAAGTATGGTTGCCCTTTCCAATGGTTGACCCGGCCTATCATTCCGATTAGAATCTTGCCATCCGCTTCAGGAATTTCATTTCTGATATCGGTCGATTGGAGGAGATAAGGTGAATAATCAATGCCATTGTAGAGCAAATGCATTTTGGATTCGGATACCTTGGATTTCCAATTGTCCCAAACTGCCTGAGAAACTACCACTACCAAATCAGCATACCTGTTGATGAGCATTCCCATCAATGAAACAAACCATTGAGGGCCTACCAAGATCTCATGCAAATGCCAAATATGCCTGATGTCTCTTTTTTTGGCCACAAATGCGCCAACCAATACCGCGGAGGTATTGGAATACAGATGGGTTATTTGTTTTTCGGTTATCAGTTTTTCTAAAAATTTTTTCGCTTTCCAAATGGTTTTCACACGGTTAAGAAGTCCGGGAAGGTTGAAATATTTCCTTCTTAAAATCCCCAATTTGTGTAAATGCAGGTCAATACCTAAACTTTCCAATTCTTTTGCCAAAGGGCCATCTTCTGAAAGCACTACCGTCACTTGATGTCCCGCTTCTCGAAGGGCAGCTATGGAATTCAAAAAAATTTTGCTGGCTCCATACAAATCCGAGGAACCGTGCAGCATAAGGATACGGGCCATGTTAGAATTGCTTGTCTGTTCTGCTTTTTATCACCTTGGCAGGATTACCAGCTACTATGGAATACGGGGGCACATCTTTGGTGACAATACTTCCTGCCGCAATCACCGAACCCTTGCCTATGGTTACCCCTGCTAAAATGACCGAGTTGGCAGCAATCCAGCAATCATCTTCAATTTTCACAAAAGACCGGGTTACTCCCTGTTCGATCATGGGAATTTCCGGATTGGAAAAATTATGGTTTTCTGAATAAATACTGACTCTGGGTGACATCATTACATTATCTCCGATTTCTATATATCCCGAACAGCCTATATAGCTATAAGGTCCAATACTGCTGTTGTTACCGATTTTCAGACCAACTCCCGCTTCTCCGCCATAGAGGTTGGTCGGACGGATAATGGCATAACTTCCCACGGTTACTTTATCACCAAAAACAAGACCCTTCCGGGAAAGTCCATTGATTTCACAATTATCCTGGGCGATGAAATTTTTACCCACATGAATAAATGAAGCCTGTCGAATGGTGACTCTTTTTCCGATTAAAAACAGACCTTTAGTTGAACCGAATCTCAGGCGGACAAAAAAGCCTCTGATCCACCAGATACCCATTCTGATTAAAACCCCAAAAGTTGAAAAGGAATCCCATTCAGGCCCAAAGCGGTCACGGAAGTTATTCCCCGTAAGTTTGGAGATGGTTTTGCCCAAGAAATTACCCATTCAGAATCTGTTTAAAAGTCTCCTCCAAAGATAGGAAAAACTTTTCCGTGGAAAATTCCTGAAGTCTGTTTCTGCCTTTTTCTGCCAGTCCCTTTCTTAAACTCTCATTTTTTATCAATAGCTCCATTTTCGTCTTTAGGTCATCTTTGGTATTTTCTTCCAAAACCAAGGCAGCTTCATCAGCTACTTCCATCAAGGCTCCTTGTCTCGAAATGATTACCGGCAACCCATAGGAAAAAGCTTCCAAAATTGGTAAACCAAAACCTTCATTGAGTGATGGGAAAACATAGGCAATGGCATGTTGGAAATAAGCAGCCAATTCTTCCTGAGAAACATATCCGGGGAAAACCACTTTCTCTTTCAAGTTGAGTTTCTGCACCAAAGATTGGAGATGATCGAAGTCATCCAAGGTTTCTCTTGGGCCTTTTTGACCTACGAGTACGAGTTTAAATTCCTTAAAATCATTTTGCTGGACCAATTCAGCAAAGGCTTCAATCAACATCCCCAGGTTTTTTCTTTTTTCCATCACACCTACATGAAGGAAGAAAGGGAAACCTATGGGTTGGATATTTTTCAGAGTATCTTGTTTGAAAATATTACCTGTTGCAGGATATACCACTCTTTTGGGAATGTTTTTGAATTCATTTAACTCCCTTAATCGGTCTTTGGAGAATTGGGTTATAGTAATAATTTCTCCATTTCTTTTCAGACCTTTTTTGAGGAAGTACAAGTAGTATTTGAGCCACAGACTTTGGTAATGTTCCGGGTTGTCCCAAAAAAAGGTATCATGGATAACTGACACTTTCTTGCCCCTAGACCATAAGGGACTGAGGATGTCCGGACTGAACACCAAATCTGCTTTATGGTAAAAGGATAAAAATGGAAGAGCAATCTGTTTGCGCAGAAAATAGAGTAATTGAAAATAAATGTTTTTCCATTTAGCCGTTTTGCCTCTAAAAAAATCACTCTCTTTTACTTTTTGAAAATCCGGGCTGATGATATACTCAAAACCTGTTTCTTCTCTGGAAGCAATTTCTTCACATAGGGAAGTGATATAGGTTTTGATGCCTGTCTGTGCGACATAAAGGTAATATACATCTATAAGTACCTTAGGCTTTTTCATCCTTCAAACCGATTTTGGAATAGTGGTTCATGGCATACCCTATCATCCACCATGAAGTCCAACTGACATAGGCATACATTTCAGCATTGGCAGTGAACAGGGGCAGCAACATCCCGGTTTTGACTGCTGCACCGGTAAATGCAATTCTTGCCGTCATCACATTCTCAGTATTTCTATAGACTCTGATAGCATAGGAGATCGAATAGGCCAATAGCAAAATATATAAAATCATTCCGACAAAACCCATCTGTACGCCATAAATCAAAAATTGGTTTTCACCTCCCACCCGTACTTCCTCTGATACACTGCCCAGATTGCCACTCATGGCCAAGCCAATACCCAAGGGACTTTCGATCATGGAATCCAATGCCAAAAACCATTCCACAACATGCCCGATGCTGGATTCATTTTGGAAAGTAAGCGTGTCTACAACAAAGAAATAGAAGTCTTCTGAGGCAAAGAAAATCACATACATTACAAAAATCAATGCCAGAGAAATCCCAAATATGATCAACTTGTATAACCTGAAAATAACTGCAATAAAAAATATCATCATAAAAAAAGCGGCAAAAGCTGCTCTTGAGGCAGAAAAAAACAAACTTCCCATAGAACATAACATGACTAACAGGTAGAGAAAAGATTCTTCTCTTTTTGAAGTCAAAAACCAGATTAATCCTGCTGCAAAGCCCATCAAAACTGAACTGGCCAATTCCAAAGGGTCAGAGAAGAATGAGGCAAATCGCTTGGTAATTGCCTGTGTTTCAAAAGTCCAGGATAAGCCAAAATTTCCTGTGGGCTCAACGTTGTTAATTCCTTGGTTGAATAAGGCATATCCGGTGAAGCTTTGAATATGGGTTCCCAAAACCCCTTCCAATAGATTGAAAACAAATGCAGCAATCGCAATAAAAAAGATGATTCGGAAGACTTTGCCCACTTCTTTGTCTCCAAACCTTGTATTTCTCCCTATCATATAAACCAATGCTGGGATAAGCATATTTTTGAAATAGAAGACCTTGTTTAGAAATGTAGTTTCTCCAAGAGGAAGCAAAAGATATAAAAAGGCAAGGCCAATAAAGATCGAAAAAATCTTATCTATCCTATTGAGTTTAAAAGGGTACTCAAATATATTCCTGTGATATAGTAAAAAGAGGATAAAGGCCAGGATTACCAAGAAATCTTTGGTCAACTGAAAAAAAGTAACCGAAACAGCAGAAAAAGTAGCCTGATAGGTAATACTCAAGACGGTAATATGAAATGGGAGGTAGGCCAAAAGAAAATACACCACATATTCCCATTTTCCTTTGAAAATCATGGCTTTGAGAGTCAGGTACAACAGCGGTACAAAACCCAATAAGACAAACAAAAACAATAAATTATTGATCAACGGTTTTCAGGCTTTTGACAGATTAAAGTAACGGTGAACCGAATCGGACACCTTCCATTGACTTTTATCCCCCTGAATATATTCAATAAAAACTTACTTTTCTCAATTCCGATTATTCCCTTTGGTCTGATCCGGTTGTTTTTGAATAGCGTGTATTTGTATTTCGGGATGGGCAATACGGTCTGAAAATTTCCAAAACCTACTTTAGACAATGCATCTACCATCTCATGGTAAGTAGATTCGTTAAGATGGCCGCCTTTTGCTTCTATTCTACCTGAACTTGAATTATCCAAAATCCTAGTGACGTCCATAGGTCCAAACAACCGATTAGGCATCACCAAAATAAATTTACCTCCCGGCAGCAGACTGTCATATACCGACTGAAGATGGTCCATTAAATCCAATGGTGCCAAATGTTCTATAACATTGTCTGAAAAAGCAATTTCAAATTTTTCTTCAGAATGAAAATGTATAATTCCTGATTCAATAAACTTGATTTTTTGATGGCTCTTCAGACTATCAGGAATAAAAACATCTACTCCGGTCAATTTCTTGTAAGGAAGCTTTTTTTGGATGTTCATCAAAAAATAGCCCTCTCCGCATCCAAAATCAATGATGGATTTGCCTTTCAGTTCTTTTTCGAAAAGCGAAACCTGTGGATCTTTTGTTGCTATTCTGCTATCCAGTGAACCATCGGTCTTGGCAGTTCTCCCATAAAAATTCAATAAATTGGAATAAAATTCATCGTAGAGCTTTTCACGCTTTTGCCCGTCTTTTTCATTGACCAATAATTTGTGGTAATGACTTTCGATTTTGTAGGCTTCTTTCAGGACATCCGTTGAAAGGCCGATTTCTTTGGAATAGGCTTCTATATCAGGAAAAACCAGCGTGTTAGTCTTGGATATATGAGTCATTCTATTTTTTCCAAAAGGAATACATGCCTTTTTCTACTTCATATTCTTCCCATTGGAACCGTTCTCTTTGTGGTTGGGTTTTGGCCCAATCCCACATTTTCTGTAAACCGTCCCGGAGACTTGTCTTGTCTTCAAAACCCAAAATTTCTTTGGATTTTTCGTGCGTAGCAAAAGCCAACTTCACTTCATGTCTTGACTCAAAAAACTGGATTTCATGTCCCCCTACTATTTCAGCGAGGAGTTCTGCGGCTTCTTTTATACTATATTCCTTGGTCCCGCCTAAGTTGATGATTTGCTTGGAGGCTTCCGGCTTGGAGGCAGTAAGCCAAAGTGGTTCCAAAATGTCATCTATATAGGTAAATGCCCGGAGTTGCTCACCTGTACCAAAAATGGAGAAAGGCTCGCCGATTAATTTCTGGTACATCCAAATCCCAAGCACATTGCGGTATTTGTCCCAGATATTTTGGTTCAAACCATATACATTATGCGGACGGATAATGCACCAATCCAGGCCATGTTGCTCGCCTGCAATCTGAATGTCCAATTCACAGGCATATTTGGCAACTCCGTAAGGGTCAATCGGTGCAGGTTGATGATTCTCATCAAAGGGTGGAGTACCAATACCATATGTTGCCATACTGGAAGTAAATACCAATCTTTTGGTGCTGTATATGATACAGTTATTGACAACATTGGCAGTAGCTACCAAATTGTTGGAATAATTGAACATCCGGATAAATGGGCTGAGACCTTCAGCAGCATAAGCTGCGAGGTGAAAGACGTATTCTATGTCATTTTCAGAAAAAATAGTTGATAGATCTCCCGTAGCAAGGTCAACGTTGTAAAATTTAACTCCTGAAGGGATATTTTCGATATATCCTCCTGAAAGGTTATCAATTCCAATAATCCGGTATTCTTTTTTGTTTGTGAGCAACCAATCTGCAAGCCTAGATCCCAAAAGTCCTGCTACACCTGTAACTAATATAGATTTCATTCTTTAATTTAAATTCCTTCGTGGAAAATTCCTTCTTTTAAACCTTTCGCTGCAAAAGTAAGCTTTTTAAATCTTTTACGGAAAAGAAAGTATCCCATAAACGAAAGGTACTTAGCTCCGACAAACAAGGCAACAGTGGGGATGTAATACCATGGCGTATATTTTCTCAAAAGCCAAACCTGATTTCTGCTTCTCAGGTAATGAACGAAAGGATTAACATACCCTTCTTCTTTTTTTACTTTGGATTTTTGGGCCATGCCGGCTTCATGGTACACCACTGATTTAGGTTCATACGCCAGTTTATATCCCGCTTTTCTGATACGAAAAGACCAATCCACATCTTCATAGTAAATAAAAAATTTTTCATTGAGCATACCTACTTCTTTGACTATAGCGGAGGATACCAGAAAGCCACAGCCTGTAATCCAATCAATGGTTTTGGGTCGGTTGTATTTTTTGAGATCAGGCTGATTATAACCGATAGTCCGGGTCATGCCCAAAAAAGAAATAAATTTTCCCCCTGCATTCCAGATTTTATTTTTGTCCAGCAGAAAAAAGAATTTGGGTTGGACAGCTCCAAAAGAGGGATTTTTTTCTAATCTATTCACCAAATGATCCAGAAAATCCGGTTCAGATTCTGTATCATTATTCAAAAGCATCACATAGTCATAGCCCTGCTTGATCACCTCAGCAATACCAATATTGTTTCCACCCGCAAAGCCGGCATTTTCATGGTGGAAAATAAACCGGGCAAAATTCCTATGCTTTTCCTCCAATTGTTTCCCGGAACCATCTGAAGATCCATTATCTACGATGAAAACCTTGAAATTTGGGTAAGTGACTTTTTTCAATGAAAGCAAACATTGATGCGTATGGCCGAAACTGTTCCAATTGATTACCACTACTCCAACAGAGGGATTCCGTTCACTTTTCATGTAATATGCTCAGTAATATTTTTTGATTAATTATCTTCTATATTCATTCAGGTCTTTTCAAAATAGAAACATGCCTGATCTCCTTTATGCGACTGATTAAGGATTTTGGCTTTTTGTTGTAAACCCTTTCTGGTTTTTCGATCTACCCATTTTTCAGGATTATTTCCCGTTAGTGTTTTGCCGTTCTTGTACATATCCGTAATGATAAACTGGAATTCATTGCTGTCAAACATGATTTGATTCAACTGAAATCCACATTTTTCTCCCAAAATTTTCATGGCCTTTTTACTTGGGATAAAAAAATGCCGGGGGGCATCCAACTGAAACCAATCCGTTTTTTCCCGTTCCCAGACTTCTGCATCTGTTACAGGCACGCGAATCAATAGCTTCCCTCCTTTTTTGAGCAGGCTGTTTAACTTGTCCATGACCTCAATGGGGTTTTCCATATGCTCAAAAGAATGGTGGAGCATAATGGCATCATATTGTCCTGAAATCCCGAAAACATTCCTTTTTTTCAATTCAAGACCATCCATGATCATTTCTTCAGGAAGGTAAGGATCAAAACCGAACAGGTTTTTGAAACCGGAGCATTTCAATTCATAGACCAATTGCCCATTGCCGCATCCAATGTCTGCAATACGATCATTTTCATGGAGATCCAAAGGCGCTATCCAATCCAAATATTCAGGATAGCCAAACTTCCACAATTGAAGGTCAAAAAGTTTTTTTCTCCATCTTTTGAATAAATTTTTCAATCCTGGGCTATAGACCAATCTTCCAAAAGCATAATAATCAACAGGGTAATAAGGAGACAAGTCTTCGGGAATATGCACTAGTTGCAGGGATTTACAGGAGCCGCAGGACATGTATTCGAACTTTCCGCCCAATCCGTGCATTTTTTCACTGGCTGTGTAAAAACTATTGTCTTTTGTATTCCCACATGCCAAACAGCTGTTTTTCCTCTCCATCAATGCTATTCTTTTCAAAAGGTCCTTGCTATACTTAAAACTAACGGCTTGTTGTAAATCCAATTCAATATAGTGGAGATCAGCAGGACAATGACCTCAGTGGACAACAATGCATAGCAAAGGCCTAAAGCTCCAAATTGGCTTGTAAGTATCAGGGACGCCGAAATCATATAAATAAACATCAGCCAAGAGGATTTGAACATCAGGTTCTTTTGATCCTTCACTAGGAAAATAATCACATTGGCAATATTCAGGCATGCAAGAAAAGGTAAAAAAGCCAGAATTTTCATAAAAACGACTGATTCTTCCAATTCTGCTTTGGAAAGTACCTGAATGATAAATGGAGCCAATATGAAAGTTGTCAAGGAACCTAAAAGCCCCAAAAGCAAGGAAATACCATAGACTTTTTTGATAAAACGAATAAATTGAGGTAGATCCGATTGCAGCAGTCTTGAGGCATTGGGATAGATGGCCTGAATCACCAAGGAAGGGAAAATCCTCAAAACCATTGAAATACGCTCCGCCAAACTGAACATCCCCAGAATTTCTGCGGTTGAAAAAAAACTCAGGATAATCAAACCGCCATTGATGGAAATATGTGATGCAAGATTAGAGAGAAACAACAACCCGTTTTCATGGAGCGAAGTGAACAGCTGAATGAATTTTGGTTTGTAAAATTTGATGTTCAGCTGGTAATGGATATATAGCAAAAGCAGCATATTGATACCCAAACCTGCTCCCCCCATTATAAAATTGACCCATTTGGCTTGTTCAGGGGAATGAATGAAAAGCACCAAACCCATAAGAAATAAAAGTTTGCTAAAAATATTGGCTATGGAAATCAGCTTCATTTTTTCCATTCCCTGAAAAAACCATAAGGGAAGGGTAGCTTCTGAGAACAATAAAAGCACTGAGAATAAAAGAATCCATTGATATTCCTGGAACATCCCAAATCCGAAAATGGCTACACCTATTCCCAAGGTTGCAAAAAAGGCCATCAATACCTTACTGCCAATAATGTTGGAAACTAAATGCGAGAGGGCTTCTTTATTCTGATGATTGATGGCAACTTCCCTTGGTGCGCTTAGGTTGTATCCAAAACCCACCAGGATATTGCAAAGCACAATGACTGATAGCGCAAGATTGACCAGGCCAAACTGATCCACACCTATCGATTGGATCAATAAGGGAATGGTAATCAATGAGATGACAACATTGGATGCCTGAATGGTAGCTAAAAAAATAAAATTCTGTAAGGATTTGTTTCTGATTAGATTGTTAAAGGAATATGGGTTTAGTCTTTCAATCATATCATAAAAGCTTTTTTTGAATTAGACTTCACTGATATGAATCCGGTACAATTCTTTGAAATATAAAAAAACAATTGCAAGCAACACCAAAATAGCACCTCCAAAAACCATCCCTTACAACAGTTTGATTTTGGTTATTCTTAAAGGAAATCTAGGGCCATCAATGATTTGAATGAGAGGAGAATTGTTGCGGTGATTGACTTTGGCTATTTCCAGATTTTTAGTGATCTCGGCATAGACAGCTGAGGAGGCTTGAATATCAATTTGTTTTTTTCTGCCTTCTACTGTAGCCGTTTGAAGTAAAGGGTTGGGAAAGGGGATATTATCCGCCATGCCGGCAAATTCTACCAGGTTTTCATCCAAAACTGCCCGGACACTATCCGATTGCATCTGTAGGATTCTGAGATTTTCGGCTGTTTTTTTTGTCTTGGTTTCGAAATAAAAGGAATTCACATTGGCAACTAAAGATTCATTGAATGATTTGGCAAATGCCTCATCTTTTGAATTGATATTTACCTGAATGATGCTGAGTTTTCTGTTGGGTTTTTCAACTGAAAGTTGTTTTTCCCGGATCAGTTTTGAAATTTCTTTCACCACAGAATCCTGACTGACAGAAAACCTTTCTCTGGGAATGGAAAAATCCATTTGGTCCAGGTCAACTTTATTTTTCCATTTCTTGGATAGCTTATTGAATTCAATGTAACGGTCAATCAATAAAGATTCGGCATTAAAAGGGCTGAGTAGGGTTTTACCCAACATATTGTCAGACTTGTAAAGCTCCATAATGTTGTCCCCTTGGAATATTCCGCTGGAAGAACCGATGGACCCAATATTAATGCCCAAAAGGGAAGCAAGCCCGGACATTTGGCCTATACCTTCCATGTCAGATTCCTCCAACACAAAGGTTGTCTCCGCATGGTATATGGGCTTCTTAAGCACGGATACCAAGGCGCCCAAAGCTATCCCGATTATTCCTGCAATCAATAAGGTTTTCCATTTTCCAATGAAAAAATAAATCCATTCCCTGAATCTTTGGATTATTTCCTTGAAGGTGATTTTGTCATCCAGGATGTGCTGCTTTCCCTCCATGTCAATTGGAATTGAGTTGAGTGATGATCAAAGCCAAGGTGGCCAATCCGGTGGTCAATGCTATTATTTCTCCTGGCCTGATTGGGATTCTTGGACCCTTGGTAGGCACGATTACTTCGGCGCCGGGTTCTATGGATGGATAAGCCCTGATGCCCAAAAATCCTTTGGTTCTAGATACTTCTCCATTGGCGTAGACCACATAAGTTCTTTTTCTATTGGCCCGGATATCATAGCCGCCAGCACGGTTGATGTAATATTTCATCCCTCTTTGATTTTCATACCTCACCGTAGCAGGATATACCACATCTCCACGCATCCTGACTGTTTGCAATTGTCTGGGAATGGAAATGATATCGCCTTCTTCCAAAATCAGATCTTTATCCGAACCAGGATTGCTCAAGATGGCCTCCAGATCTATCGCGACAGCTTCTCTCTGTTTGATCTTTATCTGACCGAGTCCGGTTTTGGTTTCTGCTATTCCCATCAAGGTCTCTCTTTTTGAGGCGATCGCAGCCAGGCCTTCTGCGCTATCCACAGGAAGGTTTCCCAAGTCCTGAAATAACCTTTCCAGTAACAGTTCCTGCGCTTCGGTATTGTTTGGGTCAGCCTGTAGCTTTAGCTGTAAATCTTCCAGATTTCGCTGCCTTCTTAGCTGTTCTGATTCTGTTTCATAAAACTCCGTTCTCCGGATCAAAGTCGCCCCTTTTGCATAGGCATAATCTGTCAATCCGCCTGCTCTTTTAATCAAGTCAGACACCCTTTCTTCGGCTGTTGTCACTGCAAAAATCCCGGGGGAATAGACCTGCCCTTCTACTTGTACCAGTTTGTCCAAAGTAAAATTGGGCTTTCTTCTGATGATTACATTGTCATAGGGGGATAGAGTGATGGGATTTTCCTGAATAGTCAAATCCACATTGATGTTTACAGGAATCAGTTCAGAAAATGTCCCTACGTTCGAATCCTGGGATCTCCGTGCGATTTCAATGTTCTTGCTACTGGCTGCTTCTCTGAGTCCTCCTGCCAGGATTATGAGATCTTCTACAGTCATTCCCTTGGAATAGGGGTAAGTTCCCGCATTTTTCACCTCGCCTGTAATTTGCACATAGAATTCTTCCTGAAGATCATATATACTTGAAATTCGGACTACATCTTCCCGCTTTAAAGGAATATCCGCGCTGTTTCCACTTAATATGTCCCGCAGATTGACAGAAATCACTTCTGTACTCAAGTCATCATAAGTCCTCAGAATGCTGGCCCTTTCCAAATAAGCTTCTCCGCGGATGCCATCAGCATTTTTGATCAATTGCCCCAAAGTCATGCCTTCTGTCAATGCAAAATTGCCTTCTCTGAACACTGCACCTTTGATCTGAACACGGTTGGTATATCTGTCGAGTACTCTTCCTACTGTATACTGATCCCCTCCTTTCACCATGAAAATGGAAAACTGGTCATTGAATATATCTGAAACGGTCTTTTCCTTTCCTGAAATTCTGGTGACAGCAATACGGTCTTTGAAGGCCTCGTCGGTGAATCCACCGGCATATTCCAAAAGCTGACTGAAATTCTCCCCATCTTTGACTTCAAATATTTTAGGTCTTTTTACTTCCCCGATTACAGTTACTCTGGAAATAAATGGTTCAACCAAAATGACATCCTGGTCTTTTAATTGGAAGTTTAAATTGGCATTTCCATTGATTAAAAAATCATAAATGTCCAAGGTATTAATGATTTTCCCGTTTCGGACTACTTTGATACTTCGCATGCTTCCATTGTCATTCGGACCTCCGGCAGCATATAGGGCATTGAAAACAGTACTGAATGCACTTAGGGTAAAGGTTCCCGGTAATCTCAACTCGCCTACCAAATGAACTTTGATAGTTCTGACATTACCCAAAGTTAGTTGCATAAAAGTACTTGGATTGGGACCTCTCAAATCCGTGAAAAAGGAGGATAGCCGGTTTTTGATAATGCCTTCAGCTTCTTCAATTGTTTTTCCGGAGATATTGATCGGACCGACATTGTCAAGAAGTATGAAACCATCTGCAGTGACGATGGACTCATAGTATTTTTCAGATTGACCATACACATCCACATAGACCAAATCACCCGGTCCCAGAACATAATTTTTTGGAGTAGCAATATTTAGGTTTGGCTCAAAAGTCAATCTTCTTTTTTTGTTATAAAAAATATCACCACCAAAATAGGGCGAAGGTTCCTCTTCCAATCCGATCAGATCACTTTGTTCTTTGAACAGACCTTGGGAGATTTCATTTAGGTCAGTTTGTTTTCTGGGTTCCCTTTTCGAAGCGGTAGCACCTAATCTTCCTCCGACGGCCGAAATATCCATTTTTTCGACTCTTTCTTTCAATTTTTCCAACTCAACCTCTGAAACACCCCTAATTCTGGCCATTTGTATCAGTTCAAATTCCGATAATCCGGCCTCGTTGGCCCTTCGGATGAGTTCCCTGATTTGGGCATCTGTCAAATCATCTACTTTGATGTTTGCAATATCTGAGATGGATTGGGCATGCAATATTTGCGGGTGGCTGCAGCACAGGGAAAGAACCAATAAAAATAATCCCGTAAATTTGATCAGGAGGTGGTTATTTGGGAAATTTTTCGTGAAATATGGTATCATTAATTTATAATTCTTGCTTATACTTTTCGAACAATTTGTATAAACCAATTGCGTAAGCTTTCTGAAATATGAGAAAATCTGCGTAAAGATAATTATTCCATGCTGTAAAGAAATATTAGTAGAATTAATTTGAGCAAAGCAGCTTTCTACTCTGTACAGTTTTTGCAGATTTCAATCTGGGTACGGTCGTTCAATAACTGTTTTCGGAAGGTATTGTAAGCATTGTTATTCCAGATATCTTTCAGGTGATTTTCCTGAATTTTCCCCATCACATGTTGTCCGTCTTTATCAAAACAGCAAGGCAGCATTTTTCCGTCCCAAGTAAATACTGCTCCTTGCCACATTCTCCAGCATTTGTTTTGGATCTCCTTTTTGAGTTTCCAGGTCCCGTTGCCATTTGGGATATACCTGGAATATTGGGTGTTTTGAGGGATCAGTTCCGAGCCGTTTTCAAAACCATAAATCTGGGTGGTCTTCAATTGAAGTTCATCTACTCCCATATTTCTTGCCCAAATCTGTAATTCCGGGATTTGGTGTTCATTTTTCCCTGTTACTAAAAACTGCAGAATAATTCTGGGAAATCTTTTTTTCAATTCCCTTTTTCTTTGGATCAATTCAACCAATCCTTCCTCCACTTTTGCCAATTTGCCTCCTACCCGGTAATCCTGATAGATTTCTTGTGTGATTCCATCCATCGAAACAATCAACTGTTTCAACCCGGACTCGATGATGGCACCCACATTTTTTTTGGTCAGGTAATGTCCGTTGGTGGAGGTGGAGGTAAATATTCCGGACTTGTTGGCATAACTGATCAGCTTAGGGAAATTCGGATGGAGAAAAGGTTCTCCCTGAAAATAGAGATGCAGATAAGTCAAATGATCTTTGGATTGATCAATAATTTGTCGAAAAACCTGTTCCTCCAACATGCCGGTCGGTCGTGTAAAACTCCGCAATCCACTTGGACATTCCGGGCAGCGGAGGTTACAACTGGTGGTAGGTTCTATGGATAAAGTCGTCGGCAGGCCCCAAATTCTTGGGTTTTTGATTGCTCTGCTCCAGTAAAAAGAGCAAAATAAAAGCAGGTAGTTTCCGAGTTTTTTTAGACTCAAATAATAAAAAAATTCCCTAAAAGTGATCCACTTATTTTTCACAGGTTGAAGTA
>CAZLJT010000032.1:0-21397 GCA_964559905.1 uncultured Aquiflexum sp. | reverse complement strand
CCCTCTTCTTCGCCTCAATAATCTCCTCCCTCCGCTGATAATACCTGATTTTTTCCTGCGCCCTCAAATGACGTAGATGTTTATTGTAGGAAATCAAAAAGAAACAGAACAACAAGAAATAGATCATGGTCATGTTTTTCATACGCATGACTATACCAAGGTTACTGAGTGAATTCATAAATGCCAGCGTAACAGGAATAAAAGTGATCATGCCCGCCTTGATAAACAGAGGCATGTCCCTGATGGCCTCAGGCGTCCAATTTCGGTAAATAAAGAAACTGAGCCAGAGATAAAGGGCATTTTCAAAACTGCTAAAGAAGGATACAATATTATGGGCATCAATAAACAAAGGTCTGAACATATAGGTAAACAATTTCAATGGCCATGAATAAGATGCCAAATCAACTCCTGAACCAACATTCCCTTTACTCAAGTCACCGACTTTTGTCCCAGTAAATTCCTCCAAGGTTTCCAAGGAAAAATCTTCTAACCTCAAAGATTCCAAGGTACTTGAACTCAAATAAACAGCCCCAACAAGTGCTGCTGAACCTAATACTATCTTTATTGTCGGTTTGATCTCAGAACCCAATAAAATGGCAATCCCCGCACCTGACAAAAGTGCAAGCCCCATATGCGGTCTTGCCATATATACAAAAAACAATGCTATCAATCCCTGCCACCATCTTGATCTATAATTTTGAATGGCAAATAAAAACCAGGCAATTCCCCAAAAACTGATGGCATCCTTCCCCACTCCTGCGGACCAAAAATGAAGATTCAAAAAATAGAAAACTGTTGGAAATAAGGGGATATTCAAAACGGAATGGTTAGCAGGAAATAAATCTGCCACCATCACGAAAATATACCTGATGCCTATAAAGCCTAAAAAGCCAAAAAGGATATTTCCGGTAAGATAACCCAAACCCAAAACCTGACTGGGAATGTAGCAGAGCCAAAGAATAAATTTGGTGCTTTCTCCCCAATATTTCATCCAAGTTGGATCCCTGATGATGACCTGTTCCATCCCAAACTTCCAGTATCCATAAGAATCCCCTCCAAAATTGAGAATATACCATGTGAAGAACATACTGAAAAAAACATGGTAAAATAGCAGATAATGCAGATGCATCTCATACTTGTAAGGAAGCTTAAATTTCCTTGCCATAGAGGAATTGGAGTTCACCAAAGCAACAATTCCTAATACAATGAAAATAATATCTAACAATTGATCTCTATTTTTTAATCCCCTTGCTTGTCAATAGGCTAAGGTATAGGTTTTCAATTTCCAAACAATAGCGTTCAGATGTGTAATTTTCTTTGGCCCTATTGTATCCCGATTTTCCCATTCTCTCTCTTATTCCTTTTTCGGAATAGAGTATTTCCAACTTGTTGGAAATTGCATTTGGCGAATGTACAGGAATCAGAAATCCTGTTTCCTCGTCTACTACTACATTGGCCAAGCCCCCAACATGAGAAGCAATTACCGGTAAGTGGTGCAACATGGCCTCTGCTGCCACCAATCCGAATCCTTCATGAGCTGAGGGCAGGCAAAAAACATCCATTACATGGTAGTAAAGGTCTGGATTCTCTTGATAGCCCACAGGGATGAAATGCTTTCCCAACTGAAGATTTATTGCCATTTCTTTCAATTTCTTCAAGTCCGGCCCATCGCCAACCAATAAAAATTTAAAATTTGACCGACCAGAAATTTTTAATGCTTCCAGGATATCAGAAAAACGCTTCACCTCATTATAAACCCTGCCCACAGAACCAATTACAAAATCCCTTTCAGAAATCCCTAATTCAGATTTCAGTAGTTCAATTTCCTTTCGGGCCACTGATTTTGGCAGGGGCACGCCATTATTCACCAATATAATTTTTTCCTTTGGCAACTTCGCTTTATCCCTAAGGTATGCTACCACTGCAGGAGAAATCCCAATAATTTTGTCTGCTCCTTTCACAAATAACCTTTGCAACCAAATCGCCTTTCTGGATCTTGTGGAAGGTTCGGAGGTTTCTTCCAATATTTTAACCGGAACTTTCCCCAGCCAGCCTCCAATAGTAGCCATTGCCATGCCTTCAAAAATAGCCCCATGAATGATATGTGGCCTATAGCGCTTGATGACCTCCAATACCTTTCTGTGTTTTTTATAATCAAAAGGATGTTTAAAAGTACCAACGATGATTAATTCAACGCCTTCTTTTTCCAATGCTTCAGCAATTGGTCCACCTGCCCAAGTACAAATTATCTTATGCTCAAACTTTTTTTTCTCCAGTCCCCGGATTAGCGTCAGTCTTGTCTGTTCTACCCCTCCAGAAGAAATGGTTTCTATACAATGCAATACCCGAATCTTATCTCCTGACACCAAACCTATCCTTTGTATACTTCCAATAATTCTTCCGCATAGGTTTCAATAGAAAACCTTTGTGAGGCTACTATGGCCTTTTTACCCATCTCTTTTATTTCTTCCTCAGATAACTTACACATGCTCAGCATAGCTGAAAAAATAGCATCCGTACTGAAAGGGTCAACAAGCAAGCCTGAATGGCTATCTCCCAATATTTCCCGTGCACCACCAATTTCCGTGACTATAGAAGGCAAACCATAAGACATGGCCTCGGCAAGCGATACAGATGAACCTTCCCTTAAGGAAGGCAAAACAAAAACATCTGCCTGTTCCAAAAATTGAAAGACATTTTCCTGAAAACCCAAAAACTTAACGCTGTCCTGAATCCCCAACTGATTGACCTGTTGCACCAGAGATTCTTTCAAAGGTCCTTCCCCCACAATCCATAATTCTATATGCCCTTCACAAACACCCTGTCTCAGTTTTGCAAATGCATCAATCAATTTCTCCAAATTCTTGATCGGCACCAACCTGCAAGTCGTGACAAATACTAAAGGCTTCACCTCTTCAGTCTGACTGACTGCCTTTTCGGTAAAGCCTGCCCCGACCCTTCGGGGAATCTCCAAATCTTCACTTTCCTGAAGATCTTTTTTAAATCCCTTTTCTAGCTTCATTTCATCTCCCGATCCCGACCTATCGGGATCGGGACAGGCTTTCATCCTTTTTCCTTTATCCTTTAAAAAAACCGGATTATAGATCACATTCACTTTCTCCCATTCTACTTCACCCAATTCAACTATATAATTTTTAACTGCCTCCGAAATGGCGATTATCCGATCTGCTTTTTGGTATATCCATTTGAATACCCATTTCCAATAAGAATGATGATTGGGCAAACCAATTTCCTCTCCGATTTTGACTTTTACCCCTGCCATTGAAGCTGCCCAAAGTCCATGAAAATTGGCCTCCGAACCCTGACAGTGTACGACATTAGGATTCTCATTTTGTATGAGATTCTTTAATTGAAATACAAGTTTGATATTCGGGATTCTTGTTGCTTGGTTCAAAACAATGACCGAAAACCCATTTTGAATCAGTCCTTCTGAAATTCTGCCTCCCTTGCCCAAAACTACTACCTGAACTTCTATTCCTTTGGTTTGAACCAAATAAGGAACGGATATCGCCAATACCTGCTCTACACCTCCAAAATCCAACTCAGAAACAATCCTTAAAATTTTCATCCTACTTATAGATGTACCTAAAACAAAATTTAAGGTAGTTTCTGACCAATTTCTTTAATCCAGGATTGGGGAGGATAAAGCTGAAAAATGAAAAAGGCAATAAATAGGGAAGCCGACTCATTGGATAGGAATTATTCCGCTGTCGAAGCAACTTTTTTGCAATGGGATAATTTTCTTTTTTATCAAAATACTGAAAAAGATTAAGCAGCAGATATTTATCCCGAAAAGTCTGCCAAGAGAGGAAGTAATCCGAAATGGCATAATCCTCCTTGTACATTTCACTGAATACTGTCTGATGCAGATTTGGATTGTATTTCATACTTTCGGAAGCCTTCAAATCATAAAACATCAAAGGGACTCGGACATAATAAGCTTTCTTGAACCAATCAAAGGCCCGCAACCATACATCAATATCCTCACCCTTTTTCAGATGAGTTTTGAATCCTTCTCTATTTTTGAAAAAACTTTGATGGATGACCGTGGAAGATGAAGTAAATAAAGTATTGTAATCTGCCTGGGCAAAATAATCTTCGATCTCAGAAATTACAGGATTATCGAATTTTTCAGGCAAAGCCTCATTGGAATAAGAACTCCCAACCATCCTGACATCCGGGAATTTTCCCATTACATGATGCATCCAATACAAAAAATCCCGGTGCCACAAATCGTCTGCATCCAGGAAAGCTATATACTCAAACCTTGCGTTTTGAATTCCTCTATTTCTGGCAGCGGAGACACCTTGATTGTCTTGGATGACCAACTTGACTTTTTCCCCATATTGGGCAGCAACAAATTCTCCTCCTCCATCGGTAGACCCATCATCTACCACAATGATCTCAAAATCAGAAAAAGATTGGTTCAATACCGAATCAATTGATCTGGAGATAAATTGTCTTTTATTGTATAAAGGGATGATGACTGAGAACATGTGTTATTTCTTCATTGCGAAGAACGCGTCATTGCGAGGAGCACTTCAACAAGTTTAGTTTCTACAAAGACTTTTCGTGCGACGAAGCAATCTCCTAAGGTTTACCCGTCACTGCGAGGCTTGCCGAAGCAGTCCCCTTAGGTATAGACAGCCCCACAACTGTGGAGATTGCTTCGGATTCGGAAGGACTATTTTAAACTAGTTGGATTACCCGGCGAATCCTCGCAATGACGGAGACTCGCAATGACGTTTACCAGCTTTGAATATCCTCCCATAAATCCTTCCATTCAGGATTTATTGAAATGATCAACATTTCTTTCTTTTTTCTGCTTCCACTTTTGATTTGCTTTTCTCGGGCAATTGCTTCTTCAATAGAATGAAAAGATTCAAAATAGACGAGCTTATCAATATTGTATTTAAAGGTAAAGCATTTGGGATCCAATCTTTCTTTGTGTTCAAATACCCTCCTCCATAAATTTGCAGTTACACCTGTGTACAATACAGTATTGTACTTATTGGTCATAATGTAAATAGCTCCGCCTTTTTGCATTGGAATTATTTATGATTGCTTCGGTCCGACCGTCATTGCGAGGAGAACTTCAATAAGTTAGGTTTTTACGAGAACTCTTTGTGCGACAAAGCAATCTCCTCAGATTCAGGCAAGTCCTTATAGTGAGGGGATTGCTTCGGATTCGGAAACATAATTTTTTTGCTATTAGGACTTCTTATCGAATCCTTGCAATGACACCCACCTCTTCAACCTCAGTGCATTCTTAAATCCAAAAACCTTAGAAAGTTTTTGAAATTTGGGACCACCTATTTGGGTCTTTGGAAGAGGCCCCAGAGAATTGATATGGGCTTCGGCTTGCTTGATTAAATGTGGAAATTGAGGAAAGACATCATAGATAAACTTTTGATAAACCTTCTTCAAGGCAATCCTGACTCTTTGAGAATCTTCAACTTCTACTATTACCCGCTCATAACACCTTAAAGACACAAGCAGTGAAGCCATGGCTTTTTCAGACTTTTGCTGACTGACATTGTTTTCTCCCGGTGTTCGGTAGTAGACTTTCCCCTCCGGTTCAAACAGTACTTGCCCTGCCCTAAGCAGAACCCGAGCAAAAAACTCCCCGTCCTGATTGATTCGCAATTTTTCATTCCATGGACCGGATTCTTCGATCAAGGATCGATGAGAAAGATAGGAGGCGGGCTGATGCATTTCCTGCTCATTCCAAAATCGTAAAAGTAAATCCAAGCCTGAATCAAACTCCCTAAAAACTCCATACGGAATAGAATAAGATTTTTTCGGATCATCTTGAAACATCCTCCATTCACATGAAGCCAATACGGATTCTAATTGGCCTTCAAGTAATTTGATCTGATTGGCTATTTTATCAGGAGATAATATATCATCCGCATCTAAAAACTGAATATATTCCCCTTTTGAAGCTGAAATGCCAACATTGGTTGCAACTGAAACCCCCTGATTTTCCTGGTCAATCAATTGGATTTTATCCGGGTACTTTGCAAAATATTCCTTAAGAATCTCAAAAGAACCATCTGTAGAACCATCATCCACCAAGACTAATTCTACATTAGGATAAGTCTGACCTAATGCCGACTCCAATGTCTCTCGGACAAATGAAGCTTTATTGTAAACCGGGATGATGATGGAGACTAGGGGGTTCATCTACAAAATATTACTCTTATTTTAAAATTTGCCGAATAGCAAAACTTGGAGAAATACCCCTTTCCATAGTCAAATAAATAATTTCCCAATGGTGTTCTTTGCAAAACTCATACACAGCTTCAATCACCCCGTATTTCCAGGGAACATCTATCTCGCCTACAATAAAATCATGCCCGGCAATAATTCCGCCCTGCTTCATTTTACTTTTATATAGTTCCAATTCGGCTTTAGTTACCTTATAAGTATGGGCAGTGTCTATATAAATCCAATCAAAATATCCCTCGGGAAAATTATTTACAACGTCCGTAGAATAACCTCTATGAATTTCGACTTTTCCTTCCTCAAGGGATTCCTTGAACCTAGAACTCACATCTAGATACAATTTTTCAGGATATCTTTTACTTTGCCAAACATCAATCAGACACAGTTTCTGAGGTGTGTTGATCTTCAGGATTTTTTCACTAAATCCGCCTCTATCAACTCCCAATTCAGCTACAATCCCATTTTTGGGAAGCAGAGCTAACAAATCCTCTCTGGTAGGAACAGCCTTTAAATTTTGAACATGAACCATCCCTATTTCAGGTACCGGCATTTCTTCAAACTTGGGTTTTTGAATTAGGTTATACTTTTTGGTATAATGATGAAATACCTTAGACTTAATTTTATTAACTATATTCATGAATGATTTCTTTAAGATTATCTGGCTGTTGGTCCGCCTTTGATCAGTTTAAAATATTCTGAAACTGTGCCTTTGTTGATTGCATGGCAAACTTTAAAAATTGCTTTTGATTCACTCCAGCCAATCGTCAACATTTTTTTGATCGCAAATCGGTATCTTCTATAAACAAAGTTTGTCAAGTAACCGAAAAATTTTAATTCCCTGTTTCTATAATTTCTTGTGTAAGTACCCCCCAATAGCCTTCTGTATTTGCTCACCAACTCCTCTGTTGTATATCTGGCAGGATGGTTGACAATGATATCCTCCTGAAAACAGACTGCATATTTGATTGATATTTTTCCGGAAAGCTCGGAATCACCATTGGATTTCAATTCGGGATTAAACCCACCAAATTCATGAATAACAGCGGCATAGGAAAACCAATTGGCTGTGACTGCTTTTCCTTCACGCGCGTAGGATTCAGTAGTAAAACCTGTGTACTTTTCATACACCTCTGCATCTGAAAGAGCTAAAGGATTTTTGAAGAATAAGGGAATGGGTCCGGTCAGAATTCCGATTTTACGATTCACATCTTTTTCAAAACTACTGTAGGCATTGAGCAACCAGTTTTTATCCGGCAAACAATCGGAATCTGTAAATACCAATATTTCTCCTGTGGCCTCTCTAATTCCCCTGTTCCTGGCTGCATAAGAACCGGGTATTTTTTCGTCCAGTACTATAAGGTTATACACTGGATTAACCAAACCAGCAATTTGCAAACTCCTTTCAGGGTCATTGTTCACAACAATCACCTCCCATTTTTTAAAATCAAAAGTTTGGGAGTTCAAGGAATGTAATAATCCTATCAGCCTTTCTTGATCTTGGTAAACAGGAATAATAACTGAAAAAACAAAACTCATTTGTTAAATTTAAAAAAACGCAAGCCCCAAGAAAAAAAAACAGAAACGAACAAATTTTTAAATGGATTTAAAAAAAATAGAATCCCGTGCAAAGCTGATCTCCTTAGAAAATTATTCTTTATGGGATTTGAAAAAGTGCGGCTGAAATGATACACGATATACTTTTTCTCAAAACTATAAAGATTTTTCAGACCAATATTATCTATAAAAACAATCAGAAATTTTAATTCTGATTGTTTTGATCTATTACTTATCGTATTTAATTCATGTTGAAAATAAATTGAAACAGGCTTATTTAATTCACTTGGATAAAAAAAATATTTCCTCGCTATCCTATTCCAAAGCTCTGTATCTTCATGAATTTTAAGCCTTTCATCAAACCATATATTCAAATTATGGAATATGGACTTTCTAAATGTGACCGAACTTATGTGTCCCAAGATTATTTCTCTTTTTAAAACAATCCGATAAAAATCATCCTTTCTTCCAATATCAACTGTATTCAGAGATGTTCCAAATGGCTTTCTATTTCCGTTTTTATAACAAATTTCTGAAAGAGAGTATGTTACATCTGCTTCAAAATTATTCTCAAATACTTTTTCATCATTTTGAAATCTGTGGTCCAGAAAAACATCATCTGAATCTAAAAAAGCAATAAAATCAAACTTTGCTTCTTTAATACCCAGGTTTCTACTCGCAGAAACCCCTTTATTGATTCTATTTGGATGTGTAAGTAATTTAATAATTGGATCAGTACTAGCTAATTCCTGACAGATATAATAAGAATTGTCAGATGAACCATCATCAATCAAAATTATTTCACCAGCCTGGGGCAGTTTCAAAACGCTTGAAACACAATTTTTAACAAAATTCTCCCTGTTGAAGACTGGTATAATTACTGAAACCTTAAACAAATCAATTAAATTTTTCTAAACCAAAAAGATCCACCATGTTTTTCAACATTGGAAAAATATGGATCTTGCCAAAGAGGTGTAAGAGTGTTGGCAAGTTCCTTCGTCTTACTAACATAAAAACATGGAAATAGAATTTCTATTTTATTTTGACCATATAAAATCAAGTTGGCAAGCATATATTGCTCTGAATAAAATCTAGCTGACCATTCCTGAGGATAATCATAAGGAAGAAAAATATCATGAATCTGAATAATAACACCTTTTTTTAAGTGGGGAATAATATCCAAAAAAACTGTTGTTACATCAGAATTCATAAATACGCGATGTGAATTATCAATAAAAAGAATATCCCCTTCTTTTAATTGACAAAATATCGACAAATCAATTTCTTCCAAGGGCTTTCTTATTATTTGATTACAGATTTCATTGACCTCTGCCCTAGGCGCAGGATCAATGGAAATTATCTTAGTGGATAGAGAAAAATCTTCAATAGCTCTTTTTGCGATTTTTGTAGAATTGCCAGAACCAACTTCTATATAAAGCTTGGAATTGAATTTTACCAAAAACCCGTATAAAGAAATCAAATCTAACCCAGGAATAAAATTGTTGATCCAAGTAGGTTCTCTCAATGATTTCCTAAACGCTTCACTTATGGCAATATTCAAAAAATTTTCTCTGAATCTTAAAAAACTCTCCATAACTAATATAAATTCTTTGTGACGGGATTGAAGGATTTTTTCTAATTCCAAATGAGGTTTCGAATAGGTATACCTTTGATTCAGATTCACGGGATATTCGAGAAAAATACTTTTGTCCGGTTCAATTTCTTGAATCAATTCTTTAACCTTTTGTAGGTATTTGGGCCGGGACTTAAAAACTCCTCTTAGAATATTTTTGATCATTTTGTTAATCATAATTTATAAAATTCAGTTGTTGATTTTAAAAAAAATTCCCTCCCGCATTGTTTGATTGCAATTTCACGTATTTTTTCAGGCTGAAAGATCAATTCCTGATTTTTAAATTTTAAGATTGCTTTGGATAAGGCTTTAGCATTTTTTACTGGCACAACCAATCCTACTTCATCAATAACACTGTCTTCCGCACCCCCGTTGGCAGTAGTCACTACAGGAAGTCCACACATCATAGCTTCTCTTATTGCTATTCCATGAGGTTCCTGTATAGTCGGGGAAACAAATACATGGGCAGTATTCAAAATATCTGAAATCTGATTTCTTGCTACGAAGGGAATAAAATCGCCAAAATCATAAATACCCAATTCCTTGCTTTTTCTGACAAAAGCATTGGAAGCGGGATCTTTTGAGTTTTCATCGGCCCCTTTACCTATCATGACAAATTTGAAATCCTGTGTTTCCTGGGACAATGCATACATGGCCTCCAAAAAAGTATCAAATCCTTTGATAGGCAAAGAATTCAGAATAGTAATGATGGTAAAAACTTTGTTCCTCTTCTCCAACTGGATTTGGTATTTGGTTTCGTCTACCAAATTCCAGATTACCTCCGGGTTGCAGTTTGGCTGATTCATCAAAACCTGCCGGCGTTCATCATAACTGACCGCTGCTGTTTTTTTTGCTGCCTCAAATGCTTCAAGTACCAACTTAGCCCTAAATCTCGAATAATAGTGGAAAACAAAAACCTGATGCTCCATAATAACAAAAGGAATTGAATGGGCTTTGGAAAGCTCATGAGCATAAATCCCCGCATCCATCCCACTTTGGGCATGAATGAGATCGGGAATAAACCCGGTACCTTTCAAAGACAAAAAAGCTTTTTTATATAATCTGATGGCCAGTCTAACCCTATATTTTTCGGGAACCCTTCTGTTTTTGGGAACGATAAAACCATAAGCATCCGGACTTTGGATAACTAAATCTTTTCTAATGGCCCAGGAAGACTTTACAAGACTCAAAAAATAAATCCAGAGAAATTTTAATAATGGGGTCGAAACCTCATCTCCATATAAAACCACAAACTGACCTACTTTTGATTGATATAAAAATTCAGCTTGTTCTCTAAAGAAAGAGCCGTGTAATGGTCTTGTCGGCGTAGGATACCAGGAAGAAATAAGCAGGATTTTTTTCATTTAATTTTTATTGTCGGATTGCTTTTTTTGCTAAACCCAAAATATCTGAAAAAGACCTATATTGAATTATATATTTGACTTTGTAATACCCACCTATAAACTTATTTTTAGAGTATATTTCATTAACATAGACTCCATGTAAAAATTTAAATCTTTCTAAAAGCAATTTGTTATTAGGATTACTATCAATTAAATCTTTATAAACTAAATAATTTGTTTTTGCTCTTTCAAAAGGTTTTTCTTTTGAGGACACCCCATTCTCTTGAATTCTATATACCGAACCGATAAAATTCAAAAAAAAGCCTTTACCAAAACGCAATAATTCAAACAACAAGTGGGTATCTCTAAAAAACGTATATTTCTCAAAATCATTATCTATTAGAACTTCAGACCTAAACATCAGGGTTTGTAATCCCGCATGCCAGCCTTTATTAAATGAACTCATATCATAATCAGTTCCTAAACCAATGTTTTCGGGAAATTGATAATTCGAATTCAAAGTAATTCTATTTAAAGATTCCCATAAGAAATTACAATGATGAGTGCAGAAAGAATAAAATTCATTTTCTTCCAAAAAGTCAAATTGTCGCTGAAGCTTCATATCATCTATCCAAAAATCATCACCTTCGCAAAAGGCAATGTATTTTGATTTACAAAGAGAGAGGGCAAATTTAAAATTTTCCTTGAACCCCAAGTTTGATTTATTTTCTACTAATTTGATACTTGAACCTTTTTTATGGCTATTTATAAGTTTTTTGATAACATCGGTAGTTTGGTCTTGTGATTTATCATCGACTATAATTATTTCAAAATCAAATGAGGTTATCTGATTCAATATACTTTCAAGAGCTTCCTTAATATAAATTTCTTGATTGTAGGTAATCATACAAACATTTACCAACACAAGGGATAATCTTTAAGTTGTTGCGTTTTTTTCAAGTAAACATGAATATTTATAAACATAATTAAAAAATCAGACCAAAAACTGACTTAGTTTTTTTTTCAAAGTTTTTTCCAACCCAAATAATTTAGCTAAGAATCTATATCCGTCATATTGAGAAAGGCAATTATTCCTTTTACAAAAATCAAAAACATAGCCTGAATAAACATAATTTCTCGATAAAGAGTACATGTCCTTTTTCATCAAATATGTTTTGATCTCTTTTCTTAGTTTAAGCCAGTTATCAATCCTTTCAGCTTGGGTTGCAGGGTTATTACTGATAGAATGCCCTGTTTTATGGATTTTAGTCAATGACTGACTACAAAGTCCCATTTCCCCATTTTCTTTAAGTAACCTAAACATCAAGTCATATTCCTGACTGCTTGATAGGGATGTCTGCCATCCTCCAACTTTATCCAAAAACTTCTTGTTCCATAAGTTAGCACTGGTTATTCCTAATTTTCCGGCAATCAAGCCGGACCAAGGATCATGAAAAAATTCCCTCAAATGTTGATGCCCATCCTCAAAACAATCTATTGCATTTCCAGCTATAAAAGACATCTCATTATTTGCTATTGCAATTTGCCCCTCAATTTTGCCTTCCAATAATTCGTCGTCTGCATCCAAAAACTGAATCCATTCAGACGTTGCATGCATAAGTCCTAAATTCCTTGAAGCAGCAGCACCTCTATTTTGATTTGAGGGGTGGGAAAACAATTTGACTGAGCCATTTTTTGAAATGAGATTTTTCGCAATTGTAAGAGAATCATCTGTAGAACCGTCATTTACGAGAATTATCTCAGATACTATAGGTTCATTAATAACTGAATTAACTGCTCTTTCAAGTGTATTCTGACTATTGAATACCGGAATAATAACTGAAACTGATTTCAATTTAAAACCTCTTGATAAATTTCTAAGAGCTGATTTCCAAGAACATGAGTATCAAATTTTTCTTTCACAAATTGCCTTGCAGATACTCCCATTGCTTTCCTTTTATCTTTGTCAAGCAATAGACCTACAACTGAATCTGCAAATCCTTCTATATCACCAGCCGGAATCAATATCCCTGTTTCCTGATCTATGATTCCCTCCCCGACACCACCAATAGCAAAAGCAACCACAGGCACCCCCATAGCTTGTGCCTCCATCAAGACCAATCCCTGATTTTCGGCTCTACCAGTTTTTTTATCCTCTCTACCTGAGTATAAAAATAAATCGGCTTCGGAAAGAATGGACCTAACTATGGATTGATCCTGTCCACCCCTCAAATTGACAAAGGATTGTAATCCTTTGTCGATTATCATATTTTCTAAAGAGGAATACATAGGTCCCTTTCCTATGATGTTCAATTCAATATTTTTTATTCCATATTTACTGATAACCTTCTCCAGAATCTTTATAGCTTGATCTGCACCTTTCCATTCTACAAGCCTGCCTACATAGACCAACTTAAAAACATCCGAATTCTTCTCTTTTTTAATGTTAGTCTCCATATCAAAAAGTCTAGTATCTATGCCCATTGGTAAAAGCCGTATCCGTGAATCAAGTTTCTGATCAAGCTTTAAAATTAGACTCATAGTGTATCTAGAATTAACTGTGAATATTTTACCGAAGGAAAACAAATTCTGGTATTTTTTTATATTTTCCAATTTATTATTCGGGATCAAATCATAACCATGAAAACTAACAAGAAATGGAATATTTGTAAACAACCCCTGAGAAACAAAATTTGCAAAGAAAACGCCCATAATTCCAAAATGTGCGTGAACTAGGTCAAAACGGTGAATTTGCCATATCCTTATACAATGTAAAAAATGGGTAATTTTTAATCCTGATAAACCATATTTAAAAGGATTAATACATTTAATTGCTGCGTCAAATGCAATCATAAAATCTTGTTGCCTAAAAAACCTAAAAGCCTCACGAAATCTACTGATCGGGCTTTGTGGTAATGTTGCTACATAAGTGACTTTTTTTTCCAGATCATATCCTTTGTATTGATCATGCAATCTTGTAAAATCACCAGGATAAAGCGAAAAAATATGTACGTCAACTCCCTTATCAATCAGAAAAACAATTTGATTCAAAACAAAAGTTTCTGTCAATGCAGGAAACTCATTTAGGAGAAAAACAACTTTAGATGTTTTCAAATAAGGTTATACTTCTTAAGTAGTTGAAGGTGAATGTTTTTAAAAGCCAAAATATTATCGTGCTCCGGAAGGTCTTTCGAGGATTTAACGCTTACTAAACGCGAAATTTTTTCTTTGGAATGGCTAAGCTTATATATACTATAGCAATACTTATTATTTAAAAAATCAAATAGCTCTTCCATTGAATAGTTAAAATTATTCCTTGTATTGGAACACTCGACAACAAGAATAGGGCCATTTTCTTGAGAAAGAATACCTTCAGCTCCTTTAAGCACTTCCATTTCAAAGCCTTCGACATCAATTTTTATCAAATCTACATGAGAAATCTTTTGCTGTTTGAGTACTTCATCCAAAGAATCTACTTCAATGTCAAATGAAGGAGAATCTTCCCGGAATTCTACCAAGGAAGCCGCACCCCTGTTAATTTGAAGGTTGGAATAAATCTTGGCAGATCCCGATGCTGAGCCTAATGCTTTTTTATAGGCCTTTATTTGGGAAATACCATTGACTGAAATATTTTTTTGCAAAATAGGGTAAGTTTCAGGATGAGGCTCGAAGGATAAAACCATTCCACTTTGTCCAGCCCTTAGTGCACAAAAAATAGAAATAAGACCTATGTTTGCCCCTGCGTCCACGACAATATCCCTGGGTTTAACAAGTTTGTCCAAAATCCGCAGTAACCCTTTTTCATAACTACCTGTGAGATAAAGTTTTCTTTCGATTCCTTTGTCATACTTTGGATTGACGTATAATTGAAACCCATCCAGGGTTTTGATCAACACCTCTCCATCAGGGAGTTTTCTAAAAAATAAGGCATCTATTGCCTTGAGCACCCTCCCAAACCCTTTCGGTCTTTTGTCAATAAGGAATGACTTCACTTGATGTACTAAATTGAGTGTACGCACAATTATTTATAAATAGAAGTTAAATTTTTAAAAAGTTTGCAATGCTACCATTCTTTTGAAGTCTGGAGATTTTTCTATTAAATCTTTAAATCCATCCATAGCCAAAATTTCCCCTTTTGAAAGAAGAATTACCCGGTCTACATTTTTGATAGTTGCAAGTCTATGGGCAACTATAATTAGGGTGACCTTTCCAATAAGATCCTCTATATTTTCCTGAATAATCTTTTCGGTTTCGGAATCCAGGGCAGAAGTTGCTTCATCCATAATCAGAATATCGATGTCTTTAAACAATTCCCGGGCAATGGAAATCCGCTGTTTTTGTCCGCCACTCACCAAAATTCCATTATTTCCTAGGAGTGAATTTTCTTGTTCGGGAAGTTGTCTCACAAACTCTGCAATATTGGCCTTTTCAAGTGCCTCCCAAAAGCGGGCTAGGTTTTCCGGTGTTTTGGTTGACCAAAAAGTCACATTATTGTAAACAGAATCCGAAAAAATGACTGGTTCTTGGGTAATATAACCGATCCGGTGTTGAAGCGATTTAATGTTAAGTGAAGGATAGGGTTTTCCATCAATTAGAATTTCTCCGCTATCGGCGGGAATCAATCCTGTAATGAGATTGATCAGGGTGGTTTTTCCACTGCCACTTTCCCCCACAAAGGCTATGGATTCATTTTTGTGGATGGTAAGCTGAATATCTTTTAGCACAGGCTTTTCTCCATAGGCAAAAGAAACATCATCCAATTGAATTGACTTTTCAAATTTCCCAATCGTCATTCCACTGTAATCTTCTTTATTGTTGGCCAATTCTTCAAGGAATTCCTGCATATTTTCCAATGCACCTGCACTTGTCAAAAAAGTATTATAGAAAGTCTGCAAGGTCATCAGGTAAGTCAGGGCCCTGTAAAAAAACAAAAGGCTTAGGATAATCAGTCCCAAGCTTTGTCCAAATACCAACGTTTGAACGAGAATTACTGCCACAGCTACTGTCATGATCAAAGGTTCTCTGGTAGCATATAAGACCGCACCATAGAATCCTATTTTTCTGTTGTTCAAGTCTATACTGATAATGATTTCCCTTAATTTTTCAGAAAATTGGTCTATCAAACCTGTAGCTTTCAAATATTTGAAGAAACTCACCTTTTGGATAAGTAATCCCTGAAAATCATGCCCTTCTCGGGTAATTCTTCTTGAAGCCTGAATGGTTTTCTTATTGATGGTATTAAAAATCAAATTAGAAAATACGCCACCGATAAATACCATCAATGCAAACTGAGGGTTGGCCATAAAGGCAAGAACAGCGTAAACCAGCACCATAATCGCACTTTGCATAGTCATAAAATAGGAATTTGAAGCTCCCGCAACACGTCCTACTTCCCCTGAAAGTGTGTTCTGTATTCGTCCCGAATCTGAATTGACAAAATTCTTAAAACTGAAATCTCTCAAAAAATAAACGCTTTTTATCCTTAGAGACCTTATAAAATAATTTTGTACAACAGTTCTGTAATAAGACTCTAAAAACCTTGCGCCCCCCTTCAAAATAAAAAATACAAGCATAAAAACCAAAACAGTTTTTAAGGTAATCTCAAACCCCATCCCACTTATGCCATCAATCAAAAATGAAAGATTTCCCAAATCATCAGCATTAGCGGTTTTGTTGCCATCTACCATTTGCAGTATAGGCAAAAACATTACTAATCCAAACCCGTCCAAAATTCCTACTGAAATATTCAATCCCATAGAAACAAAAATTCTGTATCTGAGATAGGAAAAGAAAAACGAAAAATGTTTGAAATATTTATTCAGCATTATTTTATATTTTTCTTATGGCAAAACTTTGATTATCGTTTAACTCCATGGTTAAAAAATAAATTCCCAATTTTCATTGTAACAGAATTCATAAACCGCTTCAATTACGCCATACCTCAGTTGTTTAACCATATTCCCTTTTGCAAAATCATGTCCGGCAAAAAAACCTCCTGGCTTGATTTTATCTTTATATAACATCAACTCATTTTTTGTAGTTTGATAGGAGTGATCTGTATCTATATAAATCCAATCAAAGTAGTTATTGGGAAAATGATCAGCAAAGTCTGTTGAAAACCCTTGATGGATAATCACTGATTCTTTTGCAATTTCATTGGAAAATCTTTCCTCCACTACATTTCTTAATCCCGCATGATATCTCTCTGTAGCCCACACATCGATAAGATGGAGTTTTATAGGCTGATTTATTTCCAAAATCTTTTGGCTAAAGCCTCCTTTATCTACCCCCAATTCGGCCACAACCCCATTATTGGGTAATTCCATCAGCAATGTTTCTCTATTTTTTAATACTCTTACGTTGTCAAAATGAATCTGACCTAATTCCAATGAAGGTAAACCTCTTTCAACTTTAGAGATTTCCTTTCCTACAATTTCTGTAATTTTCTTATAAATTTTAGTTTTGATTTGACCTAACACAATACCTTAATTTTTTAAGTTATATAACTTCGAAATAGCCTTTCCCATCATGGTTTTAAAGTAATTCAAATATTCTTTTGTAAACACAGCAGTGGATTTAAGGCTTTCTGGCAGAATCAAACTTGGAAAGTACTTTCTGACTTTCCTTTCCTTAAATAGCACAGGCCTACCTGACTTAACATTTAGCCAATTACCTCCGTGAACTACTACTAGCCAAAAAGGAATTGTGGAGATATTGAATACCTTAAAATGCTTTGATGCTGTTTGATGTTGAAAAGTGAAAACTGAATGGGTTATTTTTCCATTTTTCTGTACCAAGACCTGGAATGGGTTATTGTTTAATTTTTTCTGGTATAAAATGGTATTCTTGGTATCAAAAATCAATCCGTTAAGCGGGTTTAAGATATAGGCATCAGGGAATAGATTCACTTTGGACGAAAAACACTTTTTGATTTCTTCGATACTGAACTTCGACAGCGCATCATCACTATCTATCCTGGCATTCAAAAGGTAATCAAAGGAATCAGGAATTGTATTCAAATCAGATAGAATATCCTCTCTGAAATTTCCCCAACTGCTGAATTTAAACTCTATCAAACCCGCTTTATCTTTTTCCCTGATTTTTTCAATTACATCGCTACTCGTCCGGGAATCAAAGTACACCCACCATTTGAAATGTTTATCAGATTGATGGAGAACAGAAGGATAGCAATAATCAAAAAATAAATGGATTCTTTCTTCGAGCCAATTTTCAGGGTCCATCCCTAATGTTTCTTTGACAATCCTTTTATAATCAAGGTTGAACCGTGTAATAAGAATGTATTGAATTGTCAAGAGTTTTGCGCTGCAAGAAAATCATTCACTGAAATCAACCCCAAAAACTCTTTTCTATTGTTTTCTAAAAGGTCAAATCCAGCATTATCCAATTGGTCTTCTCCAAGCTGCAATAGATTTTCATTTTGACCAAAAGAAATCACACCAAGGCCCTGATCTGCATCAATTGTTCTTACATTTAATTCGGGATGAAATGCACGTAGGTGTACGATGGTTTTCCATACATCTCCGTTCCATTCGCCTGTCCATCCTTCTATTCCCTCATTTCGAAGTACTTCAATCACTTCATCATAACTGTTTTGAATTGGATAGGCTTGTGCTGCTCCTTTCGGATTACAGTCATGAAGGACCAAAAATCCATTTGGATGGAGAAACTTTAAAGAATTGATAACGTCACGCAAAGACTGATCGTAATTATGCAAACCATCTATAAAAACTAGGTCAATTCCATTTGGAAAAACCTTTTTGGCCTCTTGTTCAAAAAATACATCACTTGTTTGCTTGAACAACTTAAAATCATTCAACCCTAAAACTCCCTTCAATGCCAAATCTTTTTTAAGATGATAGGCAGGATCTACACCAACCTTGGTTTTTGCCTTTATTTCAGTAATGGTTTTTCCGTCTCTTACACCAATTTCAAGGTAATTATTCCCATTGATTTTGCTCAAAAGAGTATTAATTAGCATTATTCTATTCATATTTATTAATATTTATACCGATACTTTTTAAAAAAATTATTTAAATAATATAAGTCACTGCGAATTGTAGATTTATTTTTTTTGATAACTCCGAAGGAAAAAGAAAATAATCCTGACCAGTTGCCATAAAGATTATTCAGGTCTTAGAAACAATAACTCATTGTTAAATGGACGATGTCTTATTCACATTATTTTTTTCAGTTATTTTTGCAATAAAATTTACTTCTTTAAGATCAACCATTGCATTGAAATCAACTTTTAAACTTGATTTTAAACCAAAAATAGAATAACCCCATTCATTAAAAATAAGACCAATTTTTTTTAATTCTATTTCGCTATTTGCTTCAAATATCGCGACAGCTTTTCCCTCCTTAAAAAATTCCTTCCCTCCAAAAAGGATATTCTCCTCATAGCCTTCTGTATCAATTTTAATGATATCAGGATAAATCCTAGTTGAATTTATAAACTCATCCAAAGTCCGAATTTCAACATTATAGGATTTTAAATTTTTAAAAGCGTTTAAACTATCCTTAATTTTCTGATTAAAACTTCCCAACCAAGTCTCTCCTTCAGGAAATACAAGTTCAGCATTGCCATTTTCCTTTCCCAATCCAATAGCATTCCAATTTCCTTTAAGTCCATTATAGGCAATCATTCTTTCAAAATAGAGTTTGCACTCGGGATTAGGTTCTATCGAAATTGCCTCAATACCTGCAGCAAGGAACATCAGGGAATGGGTACCGAAATTCGCTCCGATATCTAAAAAACATTTGGGTGGTTTTTTGGAGTTTATCTGATTTTGATAAAATGATTTGATTTCATAATCATGCCCCAGAATTGAAAGCGCTGTTTCCCAATCCAACCAAAGGGTTTTGGATTCCAAGGGCATCCTGATTTCTTTTCCTGCAAATTTCAGGATCCACTCTCCATTAATCTCATATGTTTTACCATCCCGAAATACCCGACTGTATAAAGCATGAAATATTGATTTCTCGTAAAAATTCAACTTGTGGTAAAACTCATTCAGTTTCAATCGGGATCTTGGATTTAAAACCGCCCTTTTTACCCAATTTCTTGAAAGATTCCCCAAAAATGGAAATTTGCCATTCAATTTTAATAGAAATTCATATAGGCTCATATATGGATATAAATTTTCTTAATAATCCTGCCAAGAACACCCACTATAGTCACATCGTCGGGAATATCTTTGTTAACAATATCACCGGCACCAACAAAAACTTAATTACCTATTTTGATATTGGGAAGAATGGTTGCATTTGCACCAACGATTACAAAACCACCAATCGTTGCCTACCTGCTCCAGCGATTACCATACATTAATTGTTTTGTACTCTAAGTAAAATCCTTGCTATCATTCTTTGTTCTTCTTTGGTCAGGGTATGGTACAAAGGCAAACAAAGTATCCTTGCGGAAATATGGTCAGAAACTGGGCAGTTGCCTTGGGTATAATCCAGGTTGTTGAGACCAGGATAAAAATACCTTCTTGATCCTATGTTATTATCCTCAAGCATTTGCATGCTTTTTTTTAGCTGTGATTCATTGGGAAAGACAATCGGAAAGTAGGAGTAATTGTATTGTTCTATTTTATCCAGTTTGGGAAAGTCTACCTTAAGCCCTGAAAGAATCTCATAATAAAAATGGACCTGTTTCTTTTTCTTTTCCTGAATTGACTCCAAATGCGGAAATAGGGCCAATCCCATAGCCGCATGGAATTCTGAATTTTTTCCATTGACCCCAATACCATTGAATTTATCAAACCCATCATGGCCGAAATTCCTCAGGTAAGCCATTTTCTTCAACAATTCAGAATTTTTAGTGAAAACAGCCCCACCTTCAATAGTATGAAATAGCTTGGTCGCATGAAAGCTACAGGTAGAGATATCACCGTATTCGAAGATGGATTTCCCTTTAAATTTCACCCCAAATGCATGTGCCCCATCATAAATGACTTTTAGTCCGTATTTTTCTGCAATCTTTTGAATCTTCTCCACTTCGCAGGGAATGCCATAGACATGCGTAGCCAAAATCGCTGAAGTATTCGGAGTTATAGCCGCTTCAATCAAATCCGGGTTTATAGTGAATTTTTCAGGTAGAATATCCACAAACACCGGGTTACATCCTTCCCAAATAATGCTTGTTGTGGTGGCCACATAAGAAAAAGGAGTGGTAATAATCTCACCTTTTAGCCCCAAGGCTTTGATCGCCAACTGAAGAGCAATAGTACCATTGGATACAAAAAGCAAATGGTCTAGACCTAGGTGTTCCTTAAGTCTAAGTTCCAATTCATTTACCAGGGGACCATTATTGGTCAGCCAGTTGCGTTCCCATATACCATCTAGGTAGCAGTCATATTCCTCGCGGGGAGGGAGAAATGGTTTTGTTACAGGAATCAAGTTTTTAGATTTTCTTTAAATGAAAATGATTGGAGATTTTAGGTTTATTAGTTGCACAGAGTTTCTCGGAGTTTATTTTCACAGAGGTTCACGGAGTTTTTTACTCTGTGTGACTCTGTGTAATTCATCTGTGATACTGTGTGTAATTTCCAACTCGGGGCAGGCTTTGATTCTCATATCACAATTCTAACAT
>CAZLJT010000031.1:0-21489 GCA_964559905.1 uncultured Aquiflexum sp. | reverse complement strand
TATGTAGGTCCTTTTTATGCAGATGGTAACAGTTACAATCTTCCAACCCAAAATTTATATGATTTCTTTGGAAACGATCCCAGAAGGCAGGTTACTATCCTGGATCTAGACGCATTTATTGCTGCCCAGCCTAATCCTTCTGATATTTCTTATGCAGTTGGAGGCGGTGGTCATACAGGCTATTTCAACAATAAATATATCAAAAGAGCTGATGAGAGAGGACTTCCTGACGATGATCTTACGAGTCAATTGAATTATAGGGCAATTCGTTATGCGGATGTATTATTAATGGCTGCGGAGGCATTTGCCCAGTCAGGTAATGATGCAAGAGCTAGAGTTGAATTGAATAAAGTAAGGCTTAGAGCCGGAGTCTCCGAAATCACCAGTTCGGGAGCACAGCTTTTAGAGGATATATACAGAGAGAGAAGGTTGGAGTTATCAGGAGAAGGATTAAGGTTCTGGGATTTGGTAAGAACAGGTAAAGCTGCGGAAGCCATTCCCGGATTTCAGGTAGGTAAGCATGAATTGTTTCCAATTCCGCAAGTGGAGATTGATTTAGCAGGTGGAAGATGGACTCAAAATCCAGGTTATTAAATATAGGATCAAATGAAAAAATATATAAAATATTTGTTTTTACTGTTGCCAGTGATTTTGATGGCGGCATGTATAGAGGAGTACAGATTAGATGAGACTACTCCACCAGACCAGGCAGCAAGATTTAGCTTCCAGCCTAGTCCGGAAAATGACAACATCATCAATTTTACTGCAGAACAGGAGTTTTTTCTGATGAAGTGGGATTTGGGTAACGGGGCTTCCGGAACAGGGAAAACTGTCACAGGTATCTACCCCAGTGCAGGAACTTATAATGTTACCTTGACTATTTTTGATAGAGGTGGTAGTGCCAGTACAACTTTGGAGGTGGTGATTGAACAAACTGACCCGACATTGCTTGACAGGCCGATATATAATTTGTTGACAGGAGGTATTGATGCCATTGAAGGAAAGACTTGGGTTGTCGATTCTGCCCGTTCAGGCCATTTTGGTGTCGGACCTGATCCCGTTGGAGCAGCAGGATATTTCCCAGAATGGTACCAGGCACAGGCTAATGAAAAAGTTGGAAGCGGTATGTATACTGATAGATATACCTTTTTCTTGAGGGATTTTGAATTTGATTGGGAGACCAATGGTTTTGTGTATCTCAATGGTGCACAAGGATCAAATTTCCCAGGTTCTTTTGACCCTGGGGTTGGTGACCTTTCAGCACCCTTTAATTCTCCTGGAGGCTTGACTTGGAATATCGTAGAAGAGGAGGGCGAATTCCCTGTCCTGAATCTCACTTCTCCAGGTTCCCTTGGATATTATGCCGGAACAAATTCATTTCAGATTATACGTCTCGAAGAAAATGAAATGTTTATCCGTTTTATTGATCAGGCAAATGCTGGTTTGGCTTGGTATGTCAGGTTGATTCCGGCTGGATTTGACAGTGGTGCTGGAAATCCAGACCCAGACCCCGATACAGGCGGGAATGTTGCATTTACACTTCAGGATTTGATTGGAAGCGGTGAGAAGGCTTGGAAACTTAAACCTGCGGCAGGAGCTTTCGGAGTTGGTCCCAATCCAGGAAGTGATCAATTCTATCCCAATGGAAATGACATTTCGGGAGAACGCCCTTGTTTATTCAATGATCTTTTTATCTTCAAAGACGGCGAAGTATTTGAATATGATGCGCAGGGTGATATTTTTGGTGAATCCTATATGGGATTAGCTGAAGAACAATGCCAACCTGCTTCCAACCTTACAGGTACTACCGGAGAAGCTTGGGGGCCAGGGGTTCATACTTTTAGTTTTACCGAAGGAACAGCCACTGAAAATCCTAAAATCACTGTGACAGGAACAGGGGCATTTATTGCACTTCCTAAAGCCTATAATGGTGGTGAGTATACTGCTGGCCCACCGGCAACAAATAGATCTGTAACCTACGATGTCATTGGGTTTACAAATGAAGCAGGAAATGAAGAATTGACTATTTCTATAGATATCACTAATAATGGTGGTGTATTCTGGACATTTGTATTGATCCCTGATGATATCTAATCTGATATTAGTTATGATGAAAATAAAGATGCTCCTTTTATTAATAGTGACCTTTTTTGTAGCGTCATGTGGGGAAGAGGAAAAGCAGGATCAGGTTTTGCTTCCTTCAAACCTGCAGGTTTCAGTGTTAAAGGAAGAAAATGGATTAGTTAAAGCCTCCTTTCAAGCTGTCAATGCGAATTTCTATCGGGTTAATTTTGGCTTGCCAAACAGTACCGCTGAGAGAGCGACGGGAAATTCAGCTTCATTTACCTATAGGGAACCTGGGACTTATACCATTACCGTACAGGCACATTCCACAGAAAATGACTTTATATCTTCCAGTGAATCGGTGACCTTATCGAATGAAGACCTTGGGATTGGAATCCCTAATGTTGGATATGAGAGCCCGCTTTCCTATGATGGCTTTAGTTTGGTGTGGCAGGATGAATTTAGTGGAACTAGTCTTTCGAGTGATTGGGTGCATGAATTAGGGGATGGTTGTCCTAACCTATGTGGTTGGGGCAATAATGAATTACAGTTTTACAGGAGAGAAAATACAGAGTTAAAAGATGGTTTTCTCATTATCAAGGCAGTCCAAGAAAGTGTGGGGGGAAAGAATTTCACCTCTTCAAGGATAAAAACTCAAGGTAAAAAATCTTTTACTTATGGTAGGTTTGATATCAGAGCAGTACTTCCAAAAGGTCAGGGTTTATGGCCTGCAATATGGATGTTGGGTGACAATATTCCTGAAGTTGGATGGCCTGCTTGCGGGGAAATTGATATCATGGAATTGGTTGGAGGAAACGCTAATGGCCGTGATAATACCGTGCATGGAACTGTGCATTGGGATAACAACGGACAATATGCAAATTTTGGAGGCTCTGTTTCTCTTTCACAAGGAATTTTCAACGACAAATTCCATGTGTTTTCTGTAATATGGGATGAAAGTAAGATTGTTTGGCTATTGGATAATGTTCCATATCACCAAATCGACACTACTCCGCAGGCATTGGATGAATTCAGAAAACCCCACTTTTTTCTTTTCAATGTTGCAGTGGGAGGTAATTGGCCAGGAAGTCCAGATTCCAGCACCAATTTCCCGCAGCAAATGGTAGTGGACTATATAAGGGTTTTTCAAAAAAATTAACCCATAATCTTTAACCTTAAAAAAAGTTAAGGCTGTCTCTTGGAGACAGCCTTAACTTTTTGAATTATGAGATTTTTGAAATTTCAATTTTTATCCATTTCAAAATTTCCGCATTTTTAGGACTTTCTGTCTCAATTTCCAGGATTTTAGGATTTATTGATTCTCGGTAGAAATCTTTAAGGCCGATTTCCAAGCTTCTTTTATCATTTGCCACGTGGTATTCAAATCCAAAATCTTTTGCAAGATATCCTGCACTTAAGCGTTGTTTGGTTTCAAAATATTCTTCCAGTTCAGGTTGTTTGGAAGGTCCATCGATCAACCTGAAAATACCCCCTGCGTGATTATTCAAAAGTATAATTCTAAGATTACTCATTTTATAGTTATGCCAAAATGCATTTCTATCATAGAAAAAGGCCATATCGCCTGTAATCAAAGTGACTGGGTCTTTTGTGGTAAAAGTGCATCCAACGGCCGTACTGTTGCTTCCGTCAATTCCGCTAGTGCCCCTGTTACAGATTATTTCCTGGTCTCTTTTTCCCAAGAAATTCACATATCTTACTGCCATGCTGTTTGCGACATGTAATTTGGATTCTTGAGGTATGGCATCCAAACAAATAGCCAGAGCACTGTATTCCCCGAATTTTGCTTTGCTTATAATTGAAGGTAAGTGATGTGCAATTTTTCTCTCGGAATCATTCCAGGCTTTGGTGAAATGTTGGTCACAACTATTTCCATTTTCAAGCAGGAACCTAAAAAAGGAAGTTTCATTGGATTGTATTATTTTGGATAAATGTTGGTAAGTGTCTGGTACATACCCATCGGATTGAACGTGCCAATGCTCTGCTTGGGATTTTCTAAGGAAAGCTTTTAGGCTTTTTGATATGATAGACTTTCCAAATGAAATTATAAGATCAGGATTAAAAATGGGATCAGTGCCCACACCCAAGAAATGATCATGTAGATTTATTGTATTTTCGGATTGCATATTGGAAATACTATCAGATACAACGGTTGCTTTTCCCCTTCTAATTATTTCATCCAATAGATGCTGTATATTTTTATTTGGTCTTTGCTGTCCCGGAATGATCAGAACCTTTTTGAATTTTGGGATTGAAAGAAGAAGGTTTTCCCGGGTCACATCAGAAAGTTCTTTTGAAGAATGTAATAAGCACATTTCCTTAATAGAATCAGAATATTTAAATATTTCTTCAGCATCAGGATAAAAAGGCTCTCTCAATGGAATGTTGATATGAACTGGACCGGTAGGATACTGACAAGCAAGATTAATAGCTTCATTTGCGATCCTGTTTGCATGCCAGATTTTATCACTATGTCCATATTCATCCGGAAAAGTAAAAGAACCTTTGACATGCTTTCCAAATAAATTTGTCTGCCGGATAGTTTGCCCATCCCATTGGTCAATCCATTCTGGTGGCCTGTCAGCTGTGATCACCAAAAGGGGGATACGCTGAAAGAAAGCTTCCGCAATGGCAGGAGCATAGTTGTATGCGGCTGAACCGGATGTGCAGACGAGGACCACAGGTTTCTCAAGCTGTTGAGCTATTCCCAATGCAATAAACGCCGCAGATCTTTCATCTGAGATTGTTCTGGAATGAATTCCTGAATGCCTGGTAAATGCTAGTGTAATCGGTGCACACCTAGATCCAGGGGACAAAATTGCTTCAGTGATTCCCTTAATATGGCAAAGCGACACCAGATCAATGATAGGTTGAATAATCAAAATTTGTTTTCCAGGTTAAGGTGTTCACCGATAATATCACATTTCATTTCTGTTTCCTCCCATTCTTTCTCAGGAATGGAATCTTCTGTTACTCCGGCACCTGCATAGAGCATGGCATAGCCATGCATCAATCTTGCTGTTCTCAGGTTCACATAAATGGTTGTTTCTTCTTCCACATTAACAGGGCCTATATATCCCGCAAAAAGTGAACGGTCAAAATTTTCATTTTTTCTTAAAAAATCAAAAGCGATTTCTCTGGGCATACCACAGACTGCAGAAGTTGGATGTAATAATTTCAACATAACAGATCCTAATTGAGGGAAATTAGTGGCCGTCATATTGACTTTGAAATCCGAACGTAAATGAAGCAAATTTCCTGCAAGTACAGTTTTTGGTCCATATTCATCGTATTCCCTTAATCTGATTTTTTTGAAGCAATCCACAATATATCGGCTCACCAAAGCCTGTTCTTCTATTTCTTTTTGCGTCCATGCCACAGATTTGAGGGGATTGTCTCCCTGAGCTTTTTGGGTTCCTGCCAAGGAAATGGTGTAGAATTCATCACCTTTTGTGTGGATCAGAATTTCAGGTGAGGCCCCTATCCATGTTCCAACCGTTGGTATATGGAAAAAATTAATAAATGCGTTTGGATATGATTGGATAAGACTTTTTAAGGAACTGACAAGATCAAAATTGTCTTGGAGTTTGATTTTTTTAAAACGTGCGGGTACTATTTTATTGAGTAGACCTTCTTCAACTGCCTTTATGCCTTTTTCTACAAGATGGATAAACTCCTTTTTGCTGCAGGGTTCAGGTATTCGGTCTTTTTGATCTTTATTTTCAGCAACAAAGTTTTTATTGATATCAGCTGTAGATTTTTCTTTTGGGATGATGTTTGATATAGGTTCTAAATATTCCCTTTGTTCTTCAAAAGTAGTTTGAAGATTAATTTTAAAGTAAGTATCAGCCGTTAGGAAAAATGCTTTTCTATCCTCTTGATCCTCAAAAGGATGGACAATAAAACCGGCAGGAAGTTCTTCTAGGTTCGGACTTATCCTTTTAAGTTTTCCTGATTTATCTATCAATACCTGAAGAAAGTTAGATTTCGGTTTTCTCCAAATAGCAAGCTGATGTCCTTTGAGTAAACTCAAAGAAATGAGGTTTCTCAGATAAACTTCCAATGAAATCTGATTGGTGTCTAAAGTAGTTTGCATATTACTTTTTATCAATTACAGCTAATGTAATCCTACTAATGCAACTTAGCATATCTTGATCGGTATATATTTTTATTTCCCACACCTGTGTTTTTTTTCCCAAATGAATGGGTTTTGCGACTCCCCTGACATAGCCGTCTTTAACAGATTTGAGATGATTGGCATTAATTTCCAATCCCACACAATATTGATTCTGCTTGTCGAGGGTCAAGCTAGCGGCTACAGAACCAAGAGTTTCTGCCAAAACAACATTTGCTCCTCCATGTAACAGGCCAAGGGGTTGTTTGGTTTTGTTTACCACTGGCATTGTAGCTTCCAGGAAATCTTCTCCAATCTGAGTAAATTTTATATCCAAAAAATCTGTCATCGTATCCCTACCCCAATCATTGAGGGCTTCTAAACTTACATTTGATTGAAATATCATGTAATCTGTAATAAAAGTTTTTACTTTGGTACCTGAAAACAAAAATAAAGAAACTTGCTAACTAAAAAAATCTATCTGATCCGTCATGGTCAGACCGAATATAATCTGAAAGGAGTTGTACAGGGTAGTGGTATAGATGCCTCTTTAAATTGGAATGGGCACAAACAAGCTGCTGCGTTTTTTGAGCATTATAAAAATGTACCCTTTGACAAGGTTTTTTATACTGGACTGCAGAGGACTCGTCAATCAGTGCAGGGATTTATAGATTTGGGAATACCTCATGAAGGAGTACCTGAATTGAATGAAATCTCCTGGGGAAGATATGAAGGCGTTCCTATGACAAAGGAAGAAAACAATTATTATGAATTTATGCTGGCCAAATGGAGTTCGGGTGATCTCGATTATGCCATTGAAGGCGGGGAAAGTCCTTCAAAGGTTGCCATAAGAATGAAAAAAGGAATAGATTATATTCTTTCTCAAGAGGGGAATGTTTTTTTAATTTGTATGCATGGCAGAGCAATGAGAATACTGCTTAGTGGTTTAATGGGCTACCATTTAAGGTTCATGGATGTTTTTTCGCACCAGAATCTTGGGCTTTATTTACTAAGTCAAAATGAAATGGGTAATTTCAGAATTGAAAAATACAATTGTGGAGAGCATCTTAAGGAGTTGGAGTTGTTTTAAGAGACTTAACACTTTTTTTGTTTTTATTGATTTTGTCATCGAAGGAATTCAATAAAAACTGATAGGTGGATTTTGATTCGTCCAAATCGATAATTTGATAAGCGATTTCTCCCAAGGAGGATACTTTATTAGCATTGATTCTGATAAAGAAATCCGCTAACTGGCAGGAATCAATATTTTCATAGGGGACTTTTACAATAATTGCGGCATCAGAATTACCTGAATAGGCTCTCGTTGAGAAAATATTGCTCAAACTTAGCTCAATATAGGAGGTACTTGTTTTATTTGCTTTGAGTTCTGATTTGTTAAAAATTATCAAAAAAGTCCTTCCCTCAAAATCTTTTGAAAATACTGAAGAGACAAGGGAAACAAATAGTATGGTAAATAAAAACTTTTTCACAACTGCAAGCTAAAAAAAGAATTTTGATTAAGCAAAGTTGTATTTAAATTCAAGGATAAATTTTGAATAAATACAAAAAGCCCAATAATTTGGGCTTTTTGTATTTATCTTCCAATTATAAAAGAACAAGATTTTAGAAAATAAACCTAAACTAATGCACTTATGGTAATTTGATTAACAATTAAGCTCTGCAAAAATTAGGCTCTACTTCTTTTTTTCTTTGTTACCTCTTCCTCGATTTCATCTTCTACTCCTGCGAATATTCTTCCACAATGCTCACAAACGATGATTTTTTTCTTTTCCCTGATATCTGCCTGCCTTTGAGGTGGAACTATGTTAAAACAACCGCCACAGGCACCTCTTTTTACCATAACCACTGCCAATCCATTTTTAGCATTTGTCCGGATTTTGGAATAAGATTTCGCAAGTCTGTCCTCAAGTTTTTTCAGGGCTTTATCTCTGTCTGATTTCAGCTTGTTTTCATCATTTTCACTTTCCGCAATGATGGTGTCAAGCTCGGATTTTTTATTATCCAGATCCTTTTTTCTTTCAGAAAGAACGTTTTTCAACTCTCCAACCTCTACGTTTTTGGATTCGATTTTAACTTGAGATTCCGCAATTTTCTTTTTGGATACTTGGATTTCAAGATCCTGCAATTCAAGTTCTTTGGTGATGGCGTCATACTCCCTGTTGTTTCTGACATTCATCTGCTGTTCCTGATATTTCTTGATGAGTTTCTCTGATTCTTTGATGTTCTCTTTGAATCTTTTGATATCATCTTCCAAGGATACCAAATCAAAATTGAATTTCTCCAATCTTGTTTCATATCCAATTATCTCATCTTCAAGGTCTTGGACTTCTTCTGGAAGTGCTCCTCTTACTTTAAAAATTGAGTCGAGTCGGGAATCTATTTTCTGAAGGTTTAATAAGGCTTCAAGCTTTTGTGCAACTGTACTTTCCATGTACTATATGTAAGTTATGGGATTCGTAACTACTTTTGTCAAATAGAGTGCAATATTAGCAAAATTTTGTGACAATAAGTCTTTGAGTAATTCTTTTGTGTGAATTTCACTTTCGTAATGTCCAATATCACAAATAATTAATTGATTATCAGCATCAAAGAATTCATGGTATTTAACATCAGATGTAATAAAAATATCAGCTTTAGCTTTTTTGGCATCTGATAGGAGAAAAATACCTGAGCCTCCACATACAGCAACCTTCTTTATTGGCTTTCCTAACAGGCCTGTGTGCTTCACTGTATGGAGCTTCATGTTTTTTTTGAGGTGATGGAGAAATTCAGTTTCTTCCAGAGGAGTTTCTAGCTCTCCAATCATCCCCGCACCGACTTCTTGATTTTCATTTTCAAGCTTATGTAAAAAATAAGCCACCTCCTCATAAGGGTGCGAAGTAAGCAAAGCTGCCAGCACTTTTTTTTCCAAATAACTGGGCAATATTACTTCAATCCTTGTTTCAGCTTCTTTATGGGGTATTCCTTTCGTGCCAATATATGGATCTGCTTGCTCAGAAGGAGTGTAGGTACCCATTCCTTCTGCAAGAAAACTGCAACCAGAATATTCCCCGATTTTACCGGCCCCTGCTTCAAAAATTGCTTTTAGGACTTTCTCAGCTGCCTCTTTAGGGGTAAATGTGGTCAGTTTGGATAAAATATCCTTTTTGGGTTTGAGGATCTTGGTGTTGATTAATCCCAGTTTATCTGATATTTTCTTATTGACACCTTGAGCGACATGATCCAGATTTGTATGAATGGCATAAATCGCAATATCATTTTTTATGGCTTTGATCACAGTGCGTTCTACGTAGTCTTTGCCCGTTAAGCTTTTCAAACCTTTGAAAACAATGGGGTGGTGGGCAATAATCAAATTGCAACCAAGCACTATGGCTTCGTCTACAACGGCTTCTGTTGCATCTAAAGTGCATAGAATTCCATTTACCTGGTTTGTAGGGTTTCCGGTAATCAATTGGGCATTATCATAAGATTCTTGATAGGAGGGCGGGGCAATTTTTTCCAGATAAGAAACTATTTCCTGAATCGTATTAACCATATTTTTTATATTACTTTGTTCAAAATTAAGTAAAAATAGCCAATGCGCTGGTATGACCCTCTTCTTTATCCTATTGCTATTCTTTATGATGGAGTTACCCGATATAGGAACAGGATGTTTGATTTAGGGAAGCTAAAGAGTACTTCATTCAAAATACCTACTGTAGTGGTAGGAAACCTTAATGTCGGCGGTTCAGGAAAGACTCCAATGGTAGAATTTCTGATAGAGTTGCTTTCTCCACAAATTAAACTGACAACTTTAAGTCGGGGTTATGGTAGGAAAACAAAAGGTTTTTTGATGGCGGATGGAGAGGTAGGACCTGACCAAATCGGTGATGAACCTTATCAGCTATTCACCAAATTCAGCAACCAAGTAGCTGTAGCAGTGGGAGAAAGAAGGGCTTTGGCCATTCCTGAGATTATTGCATTAAGACCTGAGACAGACCTGATTTTATTGGATGATGCCTTTCAGCACAGGTATGTCAAAGCAGACTTATATATTCTCTTGACCACTTACCAAAAACCTTTTTTTCGAGATAGAATAATGCCATTAGGGACATTAAGGGAAAATGCAAAGGGTGTTGAAAGAGCAGATGTAATTGTCGTCACAAAATGTCCTAAGTCCATATCAGAAAAGGAGAAAGAGGAATACTTAAAAGAGATCAGAAATTTCTCCAGTTCGCCTGTAATTTTTGCAGGCATTCAATACGGCGAACCCATGCCCATATTTCAATTAAATTCAGGACTATCCCAAAAGGTGATTTTATTATCAGGTATAGCTGACAATTCTCTTTTTGTGTCGGAAGCGCAGGATAGATTTCAGGTATTGGAAACCATAACCTTTCCTGACCATCATCTGTATAAGACTTCAGATGTGGCCATGCTTCGTAGACTTTTCGAAAAAAATCGGAATTGTATGATTTTGACTACAGAAAAAGATGCGGTCAAACTTAAAAATGAAGCCTTTCATGAATATTTGGCAGAAATTCCGATTTTTGCCCTACCGATAAAAATAAACATGTCATTAAAGGACAAAGAATTTTTGTTTGAAAGCATCACCAAAGTTGTCAAGGACAAAGCGTATATCCGTGAGATTTAATCTGTTTATATTTCTTTTTATTTTCACCTGTTTCTGTGTGATTCATGCGCAGGCACAAATAAGGCCTACCGGGCCTCCTACAGGAGGATTTCCACCGACAGGTCCACCAAATGCCCAGACAGGTGATCCCGATCAGCTTCAAGAAGGCGAGGAAGGCGGAAGAAAAAAACTGATAGATGATAGTACCAAAATGGTTTTTGGACCAAAAACCACACTTTATTTTTTAGAAAGAGACATCAAGAGAAATGTTTCCAAGACTTTTGAAGTGGATACTTTACTCAATAATTTTCATTATTACGAACCGGTTGCGAAATCAGGGTGGATGTATCAGGACTTGGGAAATATAGGCAGTGCTGCAAAACCTATTTTTTATTCTGCACCTCAAATGATAGGAACTACATCAGGTTTTCATGTCTATGATTTATACCATGCTTCCCCTGATAGCATGAGATATTATGATACCAAATCACCCTTTACCCAAATGAATGCTTTTTTTGGAGGGGGAAACAGAAATATGCTTGATTTGGTGTTTGCCAGAAATATCAATCCAAGATGGAATGTTGGGTTCAATTTCCATACCATAAGGGCACGAAAGACATTGAATCCCAACGCCAGGGACGATAATTTGACTGAGCAAACTTCTTATTCCGTACATACCAATTACAGGTCGGAAAATGGCAGGTACTTATTGTTGGGGAATCTTTCCAGGATGAAACATCTTGTCAATGAACAAGGGGGGATAATTTCCCCGGATATAGATAGTACTTCCTTGTTGTTTGCTTATGAAGATGCAAAAGTTTGGCTAAGAGATTCACGGGTAACAGATCTGAGGCAGGATTATCATTTGTACCATGAATATGAATTGGCAAAAGGTTGGCAGGTTTATCATGTTTTTGACAAAAAAAAACAGGATGTAACTTTTATTGGAGACCTAAGCTCCGCTGATTCTTTGTTTTTTAATTTATTCAATCCTGTTCGGTACAATTCAGAGGATAGTACTTACAACAAAAACAATTTCAGTGAATGGAGAAATGAGATTGGCTTTAAAGGAGATTTTGGTCTTTTGTATTATAATGCTTTTGTCAAATTCCGGAGCGGAAGGATGAGAAGTCCAACTATGGAGACTGACAATTCCTTTAACGAATTGTTTGTAGGTGGGGCTATCAGGGGGGATTTAAGTGAAAAATGGAGGTTTGAGGCTGAAGGAGAATACCTGATTCCTGGAGCATTTAGGATACATGGATTATTTGTTTCCCCCTTTTTGGAGGCTTCTTATACCAAAGCTTTATACAAACCTACATCCATGCAGCAGGTTTATTTTGGCAATCATCACCGATGGGAAAATTCTTTCTCAAATATAGGTTTGGACCAAATAAAAGGGGTACTGAAAGCTGATTTTCCAAGTTGGGGTTTAAGACCTAATATTACGTTGAACAGAATCAATAACTATGTTTTTTTCAATGAGGATCAGAAAGCTACACAATCTGATGGGGAGGCTTTTATGGTTATACCAGGATTGACATATTCATTCAATATCAGAAAGAAATTTTTCTGGGAATCTGAAATTTACTACACCTTGATCACAGGGGATGGAAAGGACAATTTCAGAATCCCTGAATTGCTGTTCAATTCAAGGATTTATTACGATAGTCCTTTGTTTAATGAAAACCTTTTTTTTCAAATCGGTTTAGAGTCCAGATTCCGGGGAGATAATCTGGCAGAATCTTACAACCCGGCTATGCAACAGTTCTTTCTCCAGAACGAATTCAATGTACTTGCTTATCCTGTGATAGATTTTTTTGTTAACCTTAGAATCAATAGAACCAGAGTGCTCCTAAGGATGAATCATATCAACATCAATATGATGAGCGAACCGGGATATTTCGTAACTCCGTATTTTACTGGGTTAAGAAGAACTTTGGATATAGGAATCAGTTGGCCATTATTTGACTAAAAATGAGCTGGGAAGAAAGTACTAAACAAAAAATGCTTCATTTGAAGCTCCCTACAGATCCAAGATGGGTAAATATTGCAGAAATGAATATCGAAGATATTTTGATAGACCATGCGTATTGTGAGCAAAAAGCGGCGTCCTCCTGTATTTCTTTAATCATTAATTTCCATGAATTCAAGGAACTTGTAGATATGCTTACTCCAGTAGTAGCGGAAGAATGGGGGCATTTCGAAAGGGTACTGGGTCAGATCAGGAAAAGGGGATACGCATTTGGTAAACCCCGCAAAGATGAATACGTGGTAAAACTATTGGAATTCGTCAGAAAAGGAGGAAGCAGGGTTGATCAATTGGTAGAAAATCTATTAATGAATGCCTTAATTGAGGCAAGAAGTTGTGAAAGGTTTAAAATTCTCTCTAAACATCTAATTGACCAAGAATTGAAAAACTTTTACTATGAGTTGATGATTTCAGAGGCAGGTCATTATGTGAATTTTATTGAATTGGCAAGAAAATTAAAGGGTCAGGAAAGTGTCAATGAAAGATGGCATGAATGGCTGTCTTATGAAGCGGAAGTAATCAAATCACTCGAAATCAGAGGGGATAGGATGCATTAGCCGGTCATTTAATAAATATTTTAGTAGTTGGATTTTTTTTCTTGAAAATGATCAATATTTTTTCTGGATTATCCTTATAATTAAAGTTCTAAATGAGTAAAAAGCAATAAAACTGTCCTAATTTGTACATATTATGGATTTGATCGAAAATATAAAAGAAGCGCTTAGGTCGGTTAAAGTAAATCTGTTAAGGACAATTCTCACGGGAACCATAATTGCAATAGGGATTATGTCACTTGTGGGCATGTTGACTGCCATAGATGGGATTAAAACCCAGATAGCGGAAAGCTTTTCAGGATTGGGTGCGAGTAATTTTGATGTCCGGTCCAAAGGTTTTTCCGGAGGCAGGGGAGTCCAACAAGGTGTAGTAGAAAAAAGCTTTCCTATTGTAAGGTATAAAGAGGCATTAAGCTTTCAAGAGCAGTTTGCTCCCATAGGACCATCAACTGTATTTACTAGTGTCACAGGTGCTGCTGAGGTCAAAAGGGGTTCAAAAAAAACCAACCCTAATGTAAGGATAACCGGCATAGATGACCAATATTTTAATTTAAAAGGATTAAAGCTTGAAAAAGGCAGGAATTTCAGCGCAACTGAAGTCAGGTATGGTAATAATGTCTGCATTATTGGGCTTGACATTGTTGAAACTTTATTTGGAAACGAAGAGCCCTTGAATGATTATATTTCTGTATATGGAAGAAGATACACGGTAATAGGTGTTCTGGAAAAGCAGGGAAGCGTTGGTGGAGGATCCGGTGCTGACCGGGCTATTTTTATTCCCGTGGAAAATGCCAGCAGATTGGATACAAGAGGCACTTTCAGGTATTCAGTTACTGCAAGTGGCTCAGATCCTTTGAAGTTGGAATATGAAATGGGACAGGCCACAGGTATCATGAGAAAAATCCGTCAGGATAGGGTTACCGACGAGGATTCATTTGAAATAGTAAAAAGCCAATCTGTGGCAGAGAGTCTTGAGGAGGTAGCTGGTTACCTCAGGATCGGCGGATTTGGTATAGGCTTTATCACACTTCTTGGTGCCTCAATAGGATTGATGAATATCATGTTGGTTTCGGTAACCGAGAGGACAAGGGAAATCGGAATACGTAAAGCCTTAGGAGCAACTCCCTTAAGAATCAGGCAACAGTTTTTGATTGAGGCAATTGTCATTTGCATATTAGGTGGCATATTGGGAGTAATAATTGGGATAATTATAGGTAATGTAGTTGCTAATATTATAGGACCGGGAGGATTTTTGATTCCTTGGTTATGGATTTTTGTAGGATTGGCTGTTTGTATTTTTGTAGGCTTGGCCTCAGGTTATTTTCCTGCCAGAAAAGCAAGTAAACTCGACCCTATTGAATCACTTAGATACGAATAACTATGAATAAGGAAAATGAATTTGATGCCATTGTTATTGGTTCGGGTATCAGTGGGGGTTGGGCCGCTAAGGAACTTTGTGAAAAAGGCCTGAAAACTCTAGTTTTGGAAAGAGGTAGGAATGTGGAGCACAAAAAGGATTACCCTACCATGACAGCAACCGTTTGGGATATGCCCCATAGAAACAGGATGCCTTTGGCCGATAAGCTGGAAAATCCTGTAGTAAACCGATGTTACGCCTATAAAGAAGATACAGAACATTTTTTTGTCAAAGATAAAGATCATCCCTATATCCAAGAAAAGCCATTTGATTGGGTCAGGGGTTATCAGGTCGGAGGAAAGTCCTTGCTTTGGGCCAGACAGACCCAACGTTGGAGCAAATATGATTTTGAAGCCCCGGGAAGGGATGGTTTTGCTGTGGACTGGCCAATACGCTACAATGATATTGACCCTTGGTACAGTTATGTAGAGCGCTTTGTGGGAATCAGTGGAAACAAAGATGGTGTGGAAACCTTGCCTGATGGTGAATTTCTTCCTCCTTGGGAAATGAATTGTGTCGAAAAGGTAATCCGGGACAGGATTGTGGAGGCATATAAGGACCGATTCGTCATGATTGGTAGGTGTGCCCATTTGACAGAACCACAACCCCATCATTTGGAGCAGGGTAGGGGACAATGTATGGCCAGAAATCAATGTGAAAGAGGCTGCCCGTTTGGTGCATACTTCAATTCCAATTCAGCTACTTTACCTGCAGCTGCGGCAACCGGTAATCTTACCATCAGACCCGACTCCGTGGTTCATTCCATTATTTATGACGATGCTAAAGAAAAGGTAACAGGTGTCAGAGTAATTGATAGAATCACAAAAACTGCTACAGAATATTTTGCGAAGGTTATTTTTGTAAATGCCTCAGCACTCAATTCAAATCTTATCTTACTAAACAGCACGTCCAACAGATTTCCCAATGGTCTTGGTAACGACAGTGGCTTATTGGGCCAATACATTGCATTTCATAATTACAGAGGAAATATCAATGCTTCTTTTGAAGGATATGAAGATAAATTTTATTTCGGAAGAAGGCCATGTGCTGTGATGATGCCAAATTTCCGCAATGTCAAAAAACAAGAAATGGATTTCCTCCGGGGATATATGACTTTTTACAGTGCCGTAAGAGGAGATTGGGGAGGTAAACCCAATGCGCCTTTTGGAGAAGAATTCAAAGATCAGAATTCCAAACCTGGACCCTGGGGTGTATTTATGATGATGCAAGGTGAAACTATACCCAAAGAGCAATCCAAAGTTACCCTTAGTCCCGATCAGGTAGATGAATGGGGAATGCCCCTTTTGAACATTGATGTGGATTATGATGACAATGATATTAAATCCATGAATGATTTTTTTGAGCAGGGCACTGAGATGTTGGAAAAAGCAGGCTGTTTTAATATCAGAACAAGAGATACAAAACAAGCACCCGGTTTGGACATCCATGAAATGGGGGGTGTCCGAATGGGAAAAGATCCCAAAACATCCTTACTAAATGGCTGGAACCAAATGCATCTCTGTAAAAATGTATTTGTCACTGATGGTTCCTGCATGACCTCAACAGGAAGTCAGAATCCCTCTATCACTTATATGGCATTGACCGCAAGGGCTGTGGATTATGCTGTAAAGGAGATGAAAAAAGGGAATCTGTAAGTTAGATTAAATCAGTTACTCTGGGGTCTGCTCCATAAATATTTTCACCATGCTGACCTTCCGCCCAAGCTAACCAAACAAATCCAATGAAGTTTATTGGGGGTGGAATGAGAAGGTATAAAGAGTATTTCCAATTGTAACCTAAATCATGCAATCTTCTGATTGCCTGAACCATCAGCAAAATTATTGAACTTAAAAGTATGGTACCAAAAACAATGAAAGTAATCCACTCTTGAGATTCAAAAGCCTGATAAATCATCATTAAACTCAAAACATTGATGGAATAGAAAATTAAAAATAGTGTCAGGTATTTTCTCCTAGTAATTCTTCCTTCTGGATTAAATATTGATTTCATATAACATTAACCCATAAAAAAGAAGATTGTTTGGTCTTGATAGTGTTTTTCTGAAATTATTAGTGTTTTTCAAAGATAGCTTCTGGTTCTAAAACCTCTACATTTCCTTTAGAATTGATTTCATTTAATGTTACTTGTTTCAATTCGTTTATCAGTAGAGGATCGTATTTTGCAGCTACCCTGATATAGTTTTCTGTGAATCCGTGCATTTGACCGTCTTCAATGTCCTCCTCAAAAAGAACAGTAAAGGTTTTTCCCAGATTTTCTTCGTAAAATTTCCTTCTTTTTTTCTCGGAAAGGATACGCAGCATTTTGGACCTTTCATTTCTCTTTTTCATGGGAACAACCGCATCCATTTCTGAGGCCCTGGTATTGGCACGCTCTGAATATGTGAACACATGCAAGTAAGAGATATCCAATTCATTGAGGAAATTGTATGTTTCCAAAAACAGTTCATCTGTTTCTCCGGGAAACCCTACTATAACATCAACGCCAATACAGCAGTGGGGCATTAAAGTTTTGATTTTGTAAACGCGGTCTTCATACAATTCCCTGAGGTATCGTCTGCCCATTTTTCTCAATATGGTATTGCTGCCTGATTGTAAAGGAATATGAAAGTGGGGAACAAACCTTTCGGATCGGGAGACAAATTCGATGATTTCATTGGTCAAAAGATTGGGTTCGATGGAAGAGATCCTAAAACGTTCAATTCCATCAATTGCATCAAGTGCGAATACCAAATCTGCAAAACGTTCTTTTCTTTTGCCCTCCTGTATCCCAAAATCACCAATATTGACCCCTGTAAGTACCACCTCTTTGACATCAGTGAGGGCAATTTCTCTTGCCGAGTAAAGAACATTCTCCACACTGTCACTTCTGCTTTTGCCACGGGCTAGTGGAATAGTGCAGAAAGCACAGCCATAGTTGCAGCCATCCTGAACTTTAAGGAAGGTTCTGGTCCTGTCATGAATAGAGTAGGCGTTATTGAACACATTGGCTTCCTGTATTTCAGATGCAAGAACTTTGGTTTCCTGTTCCTTTGCAAAACCGTCAAGCAGTTCGATCAGTCTGAATTTTTCAGCAGCGCCCAATACAGCATCTACGCCTTCAATTTCGGAAATTTCCTTTGGTTTGAGTTGGGCGTAGCATCCTATTATTGTAACGTAAGAGTTGGGGGATATTTTTTTGGCTTCTTTGACAATTTTTTTACACTTTCTATCTGCATTCTCAGTTACAGAACAAGTATTGATAATGAAAATGTCAGGATTTTGATCAAAATCCACTTTTTCATAACCTTTGGCTTCAAACATCCTACTGATGGTTGAAGTTTCTGAATAATTGAGTTTGCACCCTAATGTGTAAAACGCTACTTTTTTCACCCTAACTTCATAATTTGCGAGTTGCAAAGTTAAATATTATCCCGAAGTTTTCAATTTTCTATTTTTTCGGGGCAAACAGTGATTTTTTTAGATGATCTAAGCAATATTTGTTCAGTTTTTTTATAAAAAATGTAAAAATTCACAAAAATGGCCTCAAAATGTGCGGATAAACTTATAAATTCATATAATTTCCTATTTTTGTGGGTATAAAATCAAACCACTTATTGTAGAAAATGGCAACATTAAGACAAAGTGCGCTTTTAATTGCGCAGGGAAGACAAAGAACTTTTGTGAATCCCCCTTCTTCAAAAATATCAGATTTCTTTGGAAGTCATGTTTTTGGGATCAAACAGATGAAAGAATCTCTAGCTCCTTCTGTATTTAAAAAAGTGATGGAAGCTATTGACAAAGGAAGCAAGATAGATCCGGCGACAGCAGAAGAAGTGGCATCAGCTGTGAGAGTTTGGGCCTTGTCCAAATCTGTAACACACTACACTCACTGGTTTCAGCCTCTTACAGGATCAACTGCAGAAAAACACGATGCGTTTTTTGATGCACATGCAGGTATAGAAAAATTCAAAGGTTCGGCATTGGTTCAACAGGAACCTGATGCATCCTCCTTTCCACATGGAGGTATTCGCTCCACATTTGAAGCAAGAGGGTACACTGCTTGGGATCCATCTTCTCCGATTTTTATTTTTGACAAGACGCTTTGTATCCCTACCATATTTGTATCCTTCACTGGTGAAGCTTTGGATTACAAAACTCCTTTGTTAAAATCAATGGAAGCAATCAATGCAGCAGCGGTAGAAGTTTGTCAGCTTTTTGACAGGAATGTCAAGAAAGTGATTCCTTCCTTGGGCGTTGAACAGGAATATTTTGTGATAGACAAAGCTCTTTTTGCTACAAGACCCGATTTGGTCATGTCCGGTAGAACAGTCTTCGGTCATAATCCGGCAAGAGGTCAGCAATTGGAAGACCATTACTTCGGCTCAATTCCTACGAGGGTTAAAGATTTTATGGTGGATTTTGAAATTGAAGCTCATAAATTGGGTATCCCTGTTTCCACGCGCCATAATGAAGTAGCTCCGGGACAGTTTGAAGTAGCCCCTCTTTATGAAGAAATCAACAAGGCTGTAGATCATAATCAATTGTTGATGGATTTAATGGATAAGGTTGCTGAAAAACACAGTTTGAAGGTATTGTTCCATGAAAAGCCTTTTGCGGGTGTAAATGGAAGCGGTAAGCATAACAACTGGTCATTAATTACAGATACGGGAGTCAATCTTTTCCAACCCAGTAATTCGGCTAGGGAAAACCTTCAGTTCCTTACTTTTGTGGTTGCTACAGTTAAGGCGGTATATGACTATGCGGATTTATTGCGAGCGAGTATTGCCTCTGCCAGTAATGATTTCAGGCTTGGTGCCAATGAAGCTCCGCCGGCTATTATGTCTGTATTTCTAGGTTCTACTTTAACTTCTGTTTTGGATGAGCTTGAAAAGAACGGAAATGTCAAAATTGAAAAAGGAGATAACATGTATATGAAATTGGGGATTTCCAAAATTCCTGAAATCATATTGGATAATACAGATAGAAACAGGACTTCTCCTTTTGCATTTACAGGAAATAAATTTGAATTCAGGGCAGTAGGTTCCAGTGCTAATTCTGCCGGTCCTATGACAGTATTGAATGTAATTGTAGCTGAGGTATTGAAATCTTTGGCCAAAGACATAGAAAAAGAAATCAATTCAGGTAAGGAAAAAAAGATTGCTATTGTCAATGTATTGAGAAAATACATCAAAGAAAGTAAGAAAGTCAGATTTGAAGGGGACGGGTATTCTGAGGAATGGGCTTTGGAAGCAGAAAAGAGGAAATTATCCAACCTGAAAAGCACTCCTTTTGCATTGGATGTTTATCATGATAAAAAGACAGTTGATTTGTTTTCAAGACATGGGGTACTGAATCAAATTGAAGTGCATGCCAGACATGAAATTATGTTGGAAAATTACATCAAGAAAGTACAGATTGAATCAAGAGTAATGGGTGACCTTGCTCTAAATCATGTGATTCCGACTGCCATACTTTATCAAAACAAATTGATAGAAAACGCAAACGGTCTGAAAGGTTTGGGACTCGATAATACCGCTGCAATAGAAACGGTCAAAGAAATCAGTAGACATTTAGAGTCACTAAAAAAGAATGTCTATGAGATGACCGAGGCAAGAAAAAAACTGAACAAAGAGGAAGATATCGTCAAAAGAGCAAAAGGATATGGGGTGGAAGTGAAAGATGCTTATTTTGATAAAATCCGTTATTCGGTCGATAAGCTTGAATTGGTAGTAGACGACGAGTTTTGGCCATTGGTCAAATACCGGGAAATGCTATTTATCAAATAATTTTAAGAACCGCCATATTGCGTTTCTTTTTTTGACTTACCTGTTATGTTCTTCAGGTAAGTCTTTTTTTGTCCTAATTTGACTTTTTTATATAAAAAATTATTTTTTATCGATGAGTTTATGAATTTGTCAGAATAAATCGATTTATTTTTTGAAGGGTTTATTAAAATTCATATAATTTCTAATACTACTTACTTTAAATTTTTATAAAGCGACAATAAATTAGTGTTAATTACTAAAATTATTTGCTAAACCGTTTTATTAAATGTAATAAATAATAAAAGTCTGAATACTTTTATAAAAAAAATATTAAATAATTTTCTCATTAATATATTTTTTATATTTTTACAAAAGTCAAGATTTGTCTTAATTATAGTTTTACAGTATTTTATTCTAATCTGTTGAAGTAAAGTAGATAAACGTTTTGATGATGATTATGAATGCCGTGAAAATCAAAATTTCAATTGCCATATTATATTTCAAACTAAACAACTAAATATTAAATGAAGTAACACTTAATTAAATCCTATGAACAAATTTGTACAATTAATGCTAGCGATGGTCTTGATATTTGCCTCAGGTATGGAGGCATTTGGCCAGTCGCGGGTTCTTACCGGAAGAGTTGTTGATGCTGCCGGAGAACCGATTCCCGGGGTTAACGTCTTGGACAAACAAGCAAGTACGGGTACTACCACCGATTTAGATGGTAAATATTCGATTAATGTAACCGATGCTTCAGTATTGGTATTTTCTTTTATCGGGTTTTCGAGTCAGGAGTACACAGTTGGGAATCGTACCCAACTTGATGTGGAGTTGTTGGAAGATGCCAGTGATTTAAGTGAATTTGTAGTTACAGCCCTTGGTTTGCCAAA